>JAIRWE010000043.1 GCA_031253365.1 Oscillospiraceae bacterium
GTGCTTTTGAGCCTGTTCTTGTTCCCGCTCTTTGTCAAGCGTGTTTTCGATTATTTTAACCGCCTCCCGCCTTTGAACACATTATACCCCGTACCGCCGCCGTTTGTCAAGAGTTTTGCCGATATATCTGTCTTTTTCCCGCGCCTCGCGGCGCGTCGGGAGGAAAACTTAAAGGATATGTGAAACGCATAAGTGTATTTTAGTGGCGACTGCGCCATAATTTGCGAGGACTTCAGCGGCGTTTGAAACAACAGCGCAGAATACGAAAACATTATTATTCGCAAACTTGCACAAAAATAAATGAGAATTTTTGGTTGAAACGACTAATTGACTTGCGCAAACATTATTTAAGGATAAATTTGCGACAAAGCATTTAACAGGACGTATATCGAACTAAGACCCCCGTATTCATACCGCGGGCCTTATTTTTTCCGCGCCGTGCGGCGCGTCGGGTGACGGTATCGGTTAAACCGAAAAGCTGAACAAGTCGGTTTCGCTTGACGTTTAACCCAAAAACACATAAGGATGACCTAAACAATGAAAATCGACGACATTAACGATAAATCAAAACCCGAATATAATTACGCGAAAGCGGGGAAAGGCAAACGCAGGGGAAAAACCGTACTGCCCGCTAAAATCTGCGATAAGCTGTACGCGGAATTTTCGGAGCTGGCGGGGAGGAAAATACCAAACCCCGCGATTGAACTTTACGAGAACTTGACCGCGGCTCAAATGTGTATCGTCCATACGCCCGAAGGTCAGAAGCCGAAATCGAACCGCCCCGAGGTGCAGGCGATATTAGACGCGGACGACGACGAAAGGCTTCGGCTTCTTGAAGAGTGCAAGCGTCAAGCGGTGCTATTCGGGGGGAAGCCCGAAGCCGATTCGATTTCCCTGTACTGCAAATTCACAGGCTTTAAACCCGCAGAGAAAAATTCTTTCCTTAACGGGCTCGGGGACGGGATTTTTGAGGAATTGGAGTATCTGAAAGGCAAATCAATCCCAAACCCCGCCAATATATTCAAAACGGCGAACGAGGAAGCGGCGAAGGTTATAGACGAGGTTGATAAACGCAACAAATCCGGAAATCCGGACGAACCCAAAGAAACGCCCAAAAGCACCACCGACATTCCCGCACCACGCCTTTTGTGAAATATAAACAAAAAAAAAAAAAAACGCCTATTTATATGTATTATACGAATAGAAATTCCCGCGAAAAAATGTTATAATGTGCGAAAGTTTTACGAAAGGCAGGCAACGCATTTATGAAAAAGAAATTGTTAAGCGCAGTTTTGGCGGTGATTATCGCGCTCACCGCAATTCCCGGGATTACGGCGGGGGCGGCGACGAAAAAGATTTCGTCCCTTTCGGTGGCAAAAATTTCGAACCAAGTGTATAGGGCGGGGGAAGCACTCAAACCGAGCGTCACGATTAAAGACGGAAGCAAGACCCTCAAATAGGGGACGTACTATACGCTTTCTTACAGCAAGAACAAAAAAATCGGCAAGGCATCGGTGAAAATCAAGGGGAAGGGCAATTATTCGGGGACTAAGACCGTATCGTTCAAAATCGTACCCAAAAAAGTGGGGTCTTTATCCGTTTCAGAGAGCAAGGGGGTAATCAGTATTGCGTGGGGGGCAGTTGGCGGTGCGATTACGGGGTACGAGATCTATTATAAAAGTAGCGAAGACGGCGAATATAAACTGCTCAAGACCACGGGCGCGTCCAACATGTCGTTCACCACGAACGCTCTGGACTCCGGAACGACGTACTATTTCCGCATAAGGGCGTATAAAACCGTGGACGGCAAAAATTTTTACGGCGCGTACAAAGCAAAGAAATCATCTACAAATTCGAAAACTTCGGGGGCTAAAAAAACTATTCAAGTTTTTAAACCTGGTCGAGGCTTCGTCGAAGTTGAAGTTGAGTGATGGGTCAAATAAGACTTCGGGAATCATCAAGCGTAAAAAAGGGGCAAACAATCAAGTCTGACAGAGGGGACAGTGCAAAGATAGCAAAAATAAAAATCAACAACAAGGAAGCTAAGTGGTTTGGCACATCGGACGGGAGCGACACCAACGACTATGTCTTCCTGTTAAGATCTAAAAAGGGAGAAATAATATGAAAAAGAAAATTATCGCCCTGTTCCTCGCGCTGTCATTTATGATGACTGTTTTTGCCGTTCCCATTTCCTCGGCGGCGACTAAAAAAATCTCGTCCCTTTCAATCTCGAAAATCTCCGACCAATCCTACACGGGGAAGGCGCTTAAACCGAGCGTCACGGTCAAGGACGGGAGCAAGACGCTTAAATCGGGGACGAACTACACGCTTTCGTACAGCAAGAACAAAAACATCGGCGAGGCGAAGGTGAAAATCACGGGGAAGGGCAATTATTCGGGAAGCAAGACCGTGACGTTCAAAATCGTTCCCAAAAAGGTGAAAATCTCGTCCATTTCGGAAAGCAAGCAAAAAATCACGCTAACATGGAGTAAAGTTTCGGGTTCGGTTACGGGGTACAAGGTCTATTATTCCGAAAGCAAGAATGGCGATTATACGCTGCTTAAAACCGTGAAAGGCACCGCCGCCACGTCGTTCACCACGAAGGCTCTGAACTCTGGAACGACGTACTATTTCCGCGTAAGGGCGTACAAAACCGTGAGCGGCGCGGATTACAACGGCGCGAACTCGGCGGTTAAGTCGAAAAAGACTTCGGGAAAAGCGACAAGCGCGAAAAAAGGCGATATAATCGAATTCGGCGACTATTACTGGAAGGTGTTGGACGTAAAGGACGGCAAAGCCTTAATAATAACCAATAAAATAATAACATACGGGTGGTATAACGGAACGATAACGGAAGTAACATGGGAGAACTGCGACTTACGCGCTTATCTGAACGGCAGTTTTTATAACTCGTTCGACAAATCGGACAAGGCGCGGATAGCAAAGACAAAAGTAATAAACAAAAACAACCCTTGGTACGGCACGCCGGGCGGGAAAGCCACCGACGACTATATCTTCCTGTTAAGCCTTGAAGAAGTCGTAAAATACTTCGGCGACAGCGGGAAGTTAAGCAACAGACCGGGTGATGCAGCTTGGATAAGCGACCAATACAGCGGGGAAAGGATTGCGTATACACCCGGCGGTTCAGCGGTCGGTTGGTGGCTTCGGTCGCCGGGCCTCTATGGTATCGCTGCCGCAAGCGTCGCAAACAACGGCGATGTCCTCGTCTTCGGCGGTCGTGTCGACGCCGAAGGCGACTATGACATCTTCTATAGCGGCGTTCGACCCGCGATGTGGATAAAACTGTAAAGAGAAAGGCTTGAATTTGGTTTGCGATAAAGAGGCAGTCGCTAAAACAGCGGCTGTCTTTTTTTTGGCGTCGGGGGCTTTTTTCCGCGCCGTTCGGCGCGTCGGGGGGATAAAAAAAGAGAGAAACGCGCCGAGTGTTTGTACTACTGTGAACGGCGCGATTTCACGGAAAGGATTTTATGATTTACGTAACGGGCGATACCCACATCCCGCATGATATTGCGAAGTTGCATCCGGAGCTTTTCCCTCAGCAAGAGCAAATGCGCAAGGACGATTACGTCATAATATGCGGGGATTTCGGCGGCGTTTGGAACGGCGGCGCGGAAGAAAAATTCTGGCTTAAATGGCTGAGCGAGAGGAATTTCACAACGCTTTTCGTTGACGGCAACCACGAGAATTTCGCGCTGCTCGGCGCGTACCCGACGGAAGAATTTTGCGGCGGAAAGGTTCACCAAATAGCCGACGGCGTTTATCATTTAATGCGCGGTGAAATATATGTTATCAACGATACAAAAATCTTCGTCATGGGCGGCGCGGCTTCACATGATATCCGGTACAGAATCGAGGGCAGGTCATGGTGGAGGGAGGAAATGCCGTCCGATGCGGAGTATGAAAACGCCGTCATCAATTTGACGAAGCATAACCGCGCCGTCGATTACATCATAACCCACTGCTGCCCCGACAGCGTTCAAGACGGGATAAACCCGGCGTATACCCATGACAAACTGACGAACTTTCTTGAACGCGCCGTAAAAGCCGACTGTCAATACAAGAAATGGTTCTTCGCGCATTACCACGAGGATATTGTCGTTGACGAAAAGCACATCTGCCTTTACCGCAGAATTATAAAGATAGTTTAGAAAACAGATTGGAGAACATTATTATGTACTGCTTAAAAATGGGAAAGCATGTCAGAGGTTACGTGACGGCGGGGGAAGCGTGGACCGACCGCAACCTTCAGGTCAGAATCAACCGCCGCGTCACCCCGACGGAGTTCAAGGAACGGCTTGATTCGGGTGAAACGCTCAAATTCCACGCCATGTACGTGTATCTGAACGGCTTGCCCGCCGATGAGGACATTGACGCTTACCTCAAATCATACGATGAAAAATACCGCAATCTCCTGCTCGGTTTCGGCGGTCCGCCGAACGCTTATAAAGAAGCGAAATTGGGAAACTGTTTCACCGTTTCGCAGATTCGCGCCGCCCTGGACGAAGCCGACATTCCGCCGAACGATACCACCCGCGCCTTGTATTTGGCTAAGGCGCTCGGCGTCTCCGCCTCGCTACGCTTCCCCGAAGAATACGCCGAAACGCCGCGCTTTGAGGAAATCGCGCAAAAGTTAGCCGATATTAACGCGCGCATAGAATCAGCCGTCGGGCGAAACGTGAACACCGACTGTGCGAAAACGTGGGAAATTATCAAAATGAACGATTTGGAAAATAACGAGAAAACAAACCCGTCACGCAAAATTATGCTCAGCCATAAATATTTCATCATCGCCGCGTATCGCGGGATGTCGGGGTTATTGGAACTCGCGGACGAAGCCGACAAGTTCATCGACACGAGTACCGTGCTGTACACGGAGCGTGCCGGCGACGTTTTCAAACTAACAACCCGAAACAGCATTTATCATTTCAAAATTTCAAAATAACAAAAGAAAGGTTTTTAACGCAACATGACAAACAAAGAAAAATTTACGGAATTGGCGACAACCCGCATCAAGCGCGAGGGGATTACAAAACTGTTGGATTGGCTTGAAACCACCGATTTTTACACTTCGCCCGCGAGCACGAAATATCATCTGGCGGTCGAGGGCGGGCTTTTGCAGCACAGCCTTAACGTATACGACAGGTTGCTTCGCCTTTACGAAGCCGAACACGGGACGCCGTGCGCCGAAAGGCACGAAACCATTGCCGTTGTCGCGCTGTTCCACGACGTGTGCAAGGCGAACTGCTACAAGAAGTCATTGAGGAACGTCAAGGTTTACAGCGAAACGGGAACGAGAACGGACAACGGCGGAAACTACGACTGGGAAACGCAGGAGTGTTACGTGTTTGAGGAGAAATTCCCGTTCGGGTACCACGGCCCGAAGTCGGCGTTTTTGGTCGACAGGGCGCTCAGGCTTACGACGGAGGAATACGTGTGCATTGCCAACCACATGGGAATGTACGACAGACTGCATAACGATTATTCGCTCGCCAAAGCGTTTGAAACGTATGGTTTGGCGTTCCTGCTTCATACCGCGGACTGTTTCGCCGTCTTTTCGGAGAAAGAGAAGCCGAGCGATGGTTGTTGAACCGAAAGAATCGGCGAACTCCGCCGAAAAGTCCAAACTCTTGAACATGGAAAGCAGATTAAAGAAAAGAATAGTCGGGCAGGACGCCGCGATTTCGTCAATCTGCCGCGCAATCAGAAGAAGCCGGGCGGGGTTCAAGGACCCCGCGCGACCCGTGGGCAGCTTCATTTTCCTCGGCACGTCGGGGATTGGCAAAACGGAACTGTGCAAAGCATTGGCGGCGGTGTTATACGGCAGCGAAAAAAAGCTGCTGAAATTCGATATGTCGGAGTGTATGCACGCGCATGATTCTTCAAGGCTGACAGGCTCCGCGCCGGGGTACGTGGGTTACGAGAACGGCGGGCAGCTTACGAACGCGGTCAAGCAAAACCCGAGCGCGGTCTTGTGCCTTGACGAAATCGAGAAAGCCAACCCCGATGTTCTCAACCTTTTTCTGCAAATCATGGAGGACGGGGTTTTAACGTCCGGTCAGGGCGAAAAAATCAGCTTCGCGGATATTCTCATCATTATGACGTCAAACATAGGCGCGGAAGAAATCGTCCGCGAAAGCAAGCCGATTGGCTTTTCGGACGGTTACGACGAGGAAGCCGACGTCAAATACAAAATCACCGACGTTATGAAAAACACCTTCAAACCGGAATTTCTCAACAGGATAGACGAAATAATCAC
>JAIRWE010000101.1 GCA_031253365.1 Oscillospiraceae bacterium
GTTCAGACTGTGTCTGTTCGGACTGCGCCTGCTCGGGCAATGTCTGTTCAGGCGATGCCTGTTCAGGCAATGTCTGTTCAGGCAGTGCCTGTTCAGACTGTGTCTGTTCACCGGTCGCGTCGCTTGCGAAAAACGCCTCATAATCCTTTGAAACGTCGTATTCCTCATCCGGAACCTTATCGTCTGGCATAAAGCACCACCTAATCGCTGATTACCAAATCCACGCGAATATCGTTATCGCCGACCGGAATATCGAGGATAAACTCGTTGTGGCACAGCCCCGCCGAAAATCCCCCGAACCCGCTCAAATATCGGTCATAATACCCGCCGCCGTAACCGAGTCGGTAATTTTCCCCGTTGAACGCGAGCGCGGGTACGACGCACAGCGTCCTCGCCGTCGCCGAAACAGGGCGGACGCGCACGGGTTCGCAAAACCCCCGCGCCCCCGGTATTATGTCGTCGGGGGAACCGATTGCGTAAAACGTCATCTCCCCCCCGGGGAACGCGACGGGCGCGGCGACGGGCTTGCCGACGCGAAGGCAATGGTCTATGAGCCGCCTCGTGTCCGCCTCGAACCGCCCCGATATGTACGTTAAAACCAAGTCCGCGCCGGCGAAAGCGTCAAGGCGGACGAGCTTTTCAAACACAGCCGCGTCTTTTAACGCCGCCGCCGCCCCCGCCGATTCGCGCCGGGCTTTTATCGCCGCCCTTGCCGCCGCCTTTTGTTCCTTCAAACCGCCCGAAGCGTTCACGCGCCGCCCTCGCACAGCATCGCCGTAAAGACCCGCGCCGCTTTTTCTCCCCCCGCGAGCGTTTCGGCGACGGTGAAGGCGAACCGCTCCGCCGCGCCCGCCGCGCGCCCCGTAATGAACTTCCCGTCGACGACGACGGGCTGCGCCGAGGGAAAAGCGCCCTTCAGCTTCCCCTCAAAGCCCGGGTAACACGTCGCCTTTTTGCCTTCAAGCAGCCCCATTTCCCCCAAAATCGACGGCGCGGCGCAAATCGCCGTAATATACGCCGACGCGTCCGCGCAGCGTTTAACCGCGTTCCTCACCGTTTCGCTCCCGCCGAGGTTCTCGACGCCCCGCGCCCCGCCCGGCAAAAAAATCGCCTCGGCGTCGGAAAAATCCGACTGCTGCGCGGTAATGTCCGCCTTCACGGTGATATTGTGCGAACCCGTGACATACTCGCCCGTAACGCCGACCGTCGTCACGCTTATGCCGCACCTGCGCCACACGTCAATCGGAACGACGGCTTCCGTTTCCTCGAACCCGTCCGCCAAAAATACATAGACCATATTTTCCTCCTCATACGACACGCTTGAACAAAATCCTGAACTTCTCCGCCATAAAGACGGGGTGGTACGACAGCTTCGCCTTGCGCAAATTAGCCACGCCCATATCCTCTTCCCGATTGATGTATTTATACTCCGCGCAGGCGTAATTCACGAACTCGCGGTTAATCGCCGCGTATGCCCCGTGAACCCGCGTAAGCGCTTTTTCCGCGTGGACGACGAAGGTGTCGCCGCACAGCCGCTCCCCGAAGGTGAACGCTTCGACCTCGCCGTCCACCCTCAAAAGCCCCCCGACAAATCCCAGCTCAAAAAAATTCTCCATTCCCCGCATGACGGCTTCAAATTCCTTGTCCCTCTCCTCGCTCACGCCCTGCTCCCTTTCATAACGCCAGCGGCGGCTCATTTTGAAGCACTCGCCTATATTCTCCGGGGTAATCGGCTCGAAAGCCCAGTCGCTTTCATAAAAACGGTTAAGGTGGTTGCGTTTGGCGTGCAGCTTCTTCCCCGAAAGCGTCGACAGGCTTTCGCGCTCGTAGATGTAATCGTAATAGTCGCGGCTGGTCGACACCCTGATTTCGTCGGGGTACATATCCCTCAGCTTTTCCATCGTGTTCCTGTCCGCGCTGGTGAAGAACAGCGGTTCGGGCGCGCAAAGTTCCCGCAGGACGCCGACAATTTCGCCCGTGTCGCCGCGCCCCGCCGGAAAAACGAAGCCGTATTTGTTCTTTATGATATAAAAATCCTTGTACCGCGCGATTTTTATATCATAAACGCGGCTCCACATAAAGTTGTTCCCGAAGGAATACTCGCACCCGCGAAAATCCGAAAACCGTAAAAGCTCGTCGGCCCATTCCTTGTCCTTGACCTCGACTTCCTTAAACTCAATCATTCAGGCAACCTCCGATTAAAGCCGTCAAAACGCGGTTGACGTCGCCAGGGCTTTTCAGCCGCCCGCCGTCCATACACTCCACGCGCCTCCACCCGCCGCGCCGCGCCGCGAACGAAGCCGCGTCGAAGCACTTTTCCAGATAGGCGCCGTCGCCTTCGTGAATGTCCTTGCTCTCGCCTTTGAGCGCGCACCGCCGCGAAACAAGCTCCCGCGAGACCGCGAGAGGGACGTCAAGGTAAAACGTCGCGAAGGGTCGCGGAATCCCCAGCTTATCGTACTCGTAATCGTAAAGCCATTCCAAGAAGCCCTCCCACTCGTTTCGCGGCAGCTTCGCCATCTGGTAAATGGCGTTCGAGGAAGTGTATCGGGCGCAAATAACGTCGGTTCCGCCCAGATAACGCTCCGCCCACCGCGTCACATAACTCGCGTAACGGTCCACGGCGTAAAAACTGCTCGCCGGATAAGCGCCGCACCCGCCGAACTCCCCGTTCAGATACCTTTTGATTACTCTCCCGCTGTCGGATTCATAATTCGGGAACGACACGAACACAGGCCCGTTCAGCGAACGCCTGAGCATATCGAACTGCGTCGTCTTCCCCGAACCGTCCGGCCCTTCTATCACTATCAGTTTTCCGCTCATTCCCGTTTCGTCCCCCGTAACACATAATAGCATAAACCGAAATGTTAGTCAAGGCAATCCGCGAAAACTTAAAACGACGACCGAAACACTTCCGGAAGCCGCCAAAAAGTTTTCAACATTATAAACTCTTTTCAACATTGATTTATGCCCGATATTTACAAGGATTCCAACACTTTCAACATTATTTTCAACATCAAACCCCGTTCAACAGCGGTTCTTCGCCGAAAATCGAAAGTTTTCCACAGTTTCCGCAGGAAAACTTGTTGAAAACCGCGATTTTACCGCCTGTATAAATTCGGCTTGAAAGCGGTTTCAAGCCCGCTTGTCAGAGAGTATTAAATTAGACCTCTTGCGAAACTCAGCAGCTACAAACCTTAAATCGTCAACGGTCAAATTGCCGTTCGTCGTCACCCCAAGCCAGCAATGCTTGCACCTATTGGGGCATCCATACATATCAAGGCATACGGTTATTTTTTTGAAAAACATCAGCATTTCCTTTTTGTCGGGAAATACAAATTCTCTGCATTGTGTTCCGCTCTGCCTTTACTGCCTATTATGCTTATTATAGGTGTTTAGCCACCGCGTGGCACCTCATTTACGATTTCTGTTTTTGTAGCTATGCCATCTTCATTATAGATATGCAAAGAATAGTAATCTGTACCCAGAAAACCAGCCGACTTTCCTGCGTAAAAACACCAAACATCATCT
>JAIRWE010000105.1 GCA_031253365.1 Oscillospiraceae bacterium
ACGCTCACGCCCGCATAGAAAGCCTATTTCGCCGCCTTTCCGAGGAGGGAATAAGCCGCTCGCACGGCGTCCCCCTTGAATTTACCGAACTCGCCGAACGCGAGCTTATCCGAAAAATCGCCGCTTTTCCCGAGGAAATTCGCGAGGCGGCAAAGGCTTTCGACCCGTCGCGGATAACGCGCTATGTCACGGAAACGGCGCAGCATTTTCACAGATTCTACGATACCTGCCGCGTTAAGGGGGAAAGGGAGGAAGTCTTACAATCGAGGCTGGCTTTGGCGAAAGCGGCGGGTATTGTGTTCAAAAACGCGCTGACGCTTATGAAAATCACCGCGCCCGACAGAATGTAGGGTACTTCCAAAAACCTGCTTTCGGAGATTGCCTTATGGATTTAACGGAGAAAACTTTATCGAGCGAGACCGTATACGACGGAAAGGTCGTCCGTCTGACCAAGGACGGCGTTTTGTTGCCCGACGGCAGCGAGTCGTTCAGGGAGGTAATCAGGCATCCCGGCGGCGTATGCGTGGTCGCTTTAACCGACGGGGGCGACGTAATCCTCGTTAAGCAGTTCCGTTACCCGCACGGAAAGGTTTTGCTGGAAATTCCGGCGGGGAAGCTGGAATACGGCGAGGAACCGCTTGAATGCGGCAGACGCGAGCTTTTGGAGGAAACGGGCTACACCGCGGGGAAGTTCTGGTATTTGGGGAATATGCTACCTACCCCCGCTTATTGCGGCGAGGTTATCCATATGTATTTGGCACAGGATTTAACGGCGGGGGAGCAAAAGCTCGACGAAAGCGAGTTCCTCGACGTGGAGCGGTTGCCGTTCGGCGAGGTGACCGACATGATTTTACGCGGTGAAATCTCCGACGGGAAAACGCAGCTCGCGGTGTTAAAGGCGAAAGCCTTTCTTGGATTATGAAAGATTTTTTAAGCGGCAAAAAGCGGGTTCACTTTATCGGGGCGGGCGGCAGCGGGATGTACCCGCTGGCGCGTATGCTCCGCGAACAGGGTTTTGCGGTCACGGGTTCGGACAACAACGAAACCGACACGCTTGCCGCCGCCCGAAAGTCCGGGATAAAGGTGTTTCTCGGACATTCCCCGGAAAATATAAACGGCGCGGATTTAATCATATATTCGTCGGCCATACGGGGGGATAACCCCGAAATTCTTGCCGCCGCCGAAAAAAACATTGAGATTCACGACCGCGCGCAATTGCTGGGGCTTTTCACAAGCCGCCACGACAAAGCGGTTTGTGTGGCGGGTACGCACGGCAAAACCACCGTAACGTCCATGCTCGTTCATATACTTCTTGCGGCGGGAACGGACATTTCCGCTTTTGTCGGCGGGAAGCTGAAAATCTTGGACGGCGGCGCGCGAATTGGGAAAAGCGGGATTATGGTGTGCGAAGCCTGCGAGTTCAATGATAATTTTTTAAAGCTCAACCCGAATATAACGCTCATCCTCAATATTGACGAGGACCACATGGATTATTTCAAGACCGTGGATAATTTACGCGGTTCTTTTTCTGAGTTTTGCAAAAAGACTTCCGACGCGCTCATTGTCAACGGCGACGACGAAAACACCCGCGCCGCAGTTCTTGACAGCGGGTTTAAGGGCAAAATCATCACTTTCGGAAATTCGGACAAAAACGACTATTACCCGCGTAACGCGAAGAAACTTTCGGATTTTGAAAGCTCATTCGAGCTTTATGAAAACCGTAAGCGCGTCGCGGAAATAACCGTCGGTGTGACGGGCGCGCACAACGCGCTTAACGCCGTTTGCGCCTGTGCGGCGGGCTTATACCTGAAATCCGGCGTAAGCGCGCTGAAAGAGGGATTGCGCGGGTTTACGGGGGCTTCGCGGCGTTTTGAGCGCCTCGCCGTCGTGAACAATATAACCGTCGCGGACGATTACGCGCACCACCCCGCCGAAATAGCCGCCACGCTCACGGCCGCCAAGGACATGAATTTCAAGCGGGTGCGGGCGGTTCATCAGCCCTTCACCTATTCGAGGACGGCGGCACTGGCGGACGGGTTCGCCGAGGCGCTGTCAATCGCGGACGAGGTGACGCTTACCGAAATAATGGGCGGCAGGGAAAAGAACGACTATAACATACATTCCCGTGATTTGGCGAAGAAAATCAAGGGATGCAATCTGTTCGCGACATTCGGGGAAACGGCGGATTTCGTCGCTTCGTCGGCGCGGGAAGGCGATTTGATAATAACCATGGGTTGCGGCGACGTGAACAAGGTCGCGGGGATGATTATCGACAGGTTGAAGGATTTGTTTGCCGAAAGGGGTTGAAAATCGGATAAAATCGTGCTATAATGACGGCATACGGAAAACCCGCGACGGGAGGGTTGCTGATGGGAGAACAGTTTTTCTGGTTTTATGATTTGCTGGTGGTCGGGATATTTCTCGGCGTTACCTACAAATGCACGCGCCAGGGGTTTGTTTCCGCTGCGGCCGGGTTCGTAGGGCTTTTGCTTTCGTTCGCCTTCGCGCTGGGATTGAGCGCGGGATTGGCGGAGTATGCGTATGAAAACTGGATAAGCGGCGGCATTTCGGAAAAAATCAACTACACCGTCAAGGACGACGGTTCCGCGAAGGCGACCTTTGATTCCTTGCGTGAGATAGATATGTCAAAGGCGAAAATTTCCGGCAGGAGCATAGAAGAAATTCTTCCGCTGGTTCCCGACAGCTCGGGGAAGGTCACGGTCGACCTATCCGCCGTCGATTTAAGCCAAACGGGGCTGGAAAGCGCGGATTTGTCGTTTTTCCTTGTTGATTCCAAAAGTATTTTCGCCGATAAAATTGATTTGGGCATGGTGAACATCAGCTCGTCGGAACTCGCCGAAAACGACGTCGGCACGATTATTTTGTCCAAGGCGCTGTCCGGAATTTTGAAAAAATCGTCGGCGGACGCTTACAGGCGGCTCACGGAAATCATGGAGGGCGTAATCCCGGGGTTTTCAAAGGCGGCGGAGGGGAGCGCGGATTTAGTCGCGAAGCTGATTGTGAGCATTGTTAAAACCGATTCAAGCACGCTTGACGAAGCGATAAACAAAAACCTGGTGAAGCCCGTGCTGATAATTCCCGTAAGGGCGTTGATTTTTTCGGTAATTTTTGCTATAATCTCCGTAGTGTGTTCAATCGCGGTAAAATCGTTAAGGCTCGTAAACGGCGTTCCGGTGGTGGGGAAGGTCAACACCCTGTTCGGCGCC
>JAIRWE010000170.1 GCA_031253365.1 Oscillospiraceae bacterium
GGCTGATTTTCCGTCATACTGCGTTAATTTTTCCTCAAATATCGCGGATATTATCGTCAAAATTGCCTTGTCTGACGAAAAATCCACACAAAAATCCACCACAATTTAGTTTCGCAAGAAGTCTAATACCGACGCGGTCGTAAAAGATTTTGCGTTCGCGCCGGTGTTGATAAAAATTAAAAGAAAGGTGTTGTTTAATTATGCCGTGGAATCGCGAAAATTTTTCTTCCGGCGCGCCGCTTGAGGCGAAGGTGGGTTACAGCCGAATGGTGAAAAAAGGGCCGTTCGTTTTCGTGGGGGGGACTACGTCGGTTCAGCCCGACGGTAGCGTGTTCGCCGAAAACGACGCCTACGGTCAGACCAAGTACGTGCTTGAAAAATTGGTTAAGCTGTTGGCGCAGGCGGGGGCTTCCCCTTCCGACGTGGTATCGGTTAAGGTCTATTCGACCGATATGAAAACCACGCCGGACGTCGGGCGGGCTTACACGGAGATTTTCTTCGACGTGAAGCCCCTGTTCACGGTGGTGGGAACGTCCGCTCTCAACCGCCCGACCCAAATCGTGGAAATTGAAATGACCGCCGTTTTGGACACCTGAACGCGCCCCCTCCCCGCGAGAAAAAATTTTTTTGCGAGCAAAATTTTTCGGGAATTTTTTCAAACCCATTGACAAATCTGAAAATTCGCGTTAAAATAACCTCGTGGGGGCTTCTCCGAACATTGTTTCGGATGAATTTATATCGGCGCCCTCGGGACAGATTTATAACGCCCGGCGCTGACCCCCGTCTCTTTGAAAACGGAGACGGGGTTTTCATTTTTTTTTCAAAAAGGAGATTTTTGTAATGAAGAACGTCGGCAAATACCGAAAAAGTTATTTCCTCCCTCCGAAACCCGGTATGAACTGGGCGGCGCGCGACAGCGTCGAAAAAGCGCCTGTATGGTGCAGCGTCGATTTGCGCGACGGCAACCAGGCGCTTATCATACCGATGAACCTCGAACAAAAGCTCGAATTTTTCGCGTTTTTGGTGAAACTCGGGTTCAAGGAGATAGAAATAGGCTTTCCCGCCGCGTCCGAAACCGAATACAATTTTTGCCGCGCGCTGATAGAAAAAGGGCTTATTCCCGACGACGTCGCCGTTCAGGTGCTGACGCAGTCGCGCCGGCATATCATAGAAAAGACGTTCGAGGCGTTGCGGGGCGCGAAAAACGCAATCGTACACCTTTACAATTCCACGTCGGCGGCGCAAAGGCAGCAGGTTTTCAAAAAATCCAAGAGAGAAATAATCGGGATAGCCGTCGAGGGGGCGGAGCTTGTCAAACGGTTCGCCGAGCAATCCGACGGGGATTTCAGGTTCGAGTATTCGCCCGAAAGTTTCACCGGGACGGAAATCGACTTCGCCCTTGAAATATGCAACGAGGTTCTGAAAATATGGGAGCCTTCGCCGGGCGGCAAAGTCATCGTCAATCTCCCCGGAACCGTGGAGGTTTCAATGCCGCACGTTTACGCGGCGCAGGTCGAATATATATGCGGCGGTCTTTATAAAAGGGAGGACGTCGTCGTTTCGCTTCACCCGCACAACGACAGGGGCTGCGCCGTCGCGGACGCCGAAATGGGCTTGTTGGCGGGGGCGGACAGGGTGGAAGGGACGCTTTTCGGGAACGGCGAACGCACGGGCAACGCCGACATTGTGACGCTGGCGCTCAATATGTATTCGCAGGGGATTGACCCGGGGCTTGAATTGGGGAACATTCCCGAAATAACGGACGTCTACGAAAAAATGACGGGTATGGACGTACACAGGCGGCACCCTTACTGCGGCGAATTGGTTTTCGCGGCGTTTTCCGGCTCGCATCAGGACGCGATTGCCAAGGGTATGGCTTGGCGCGAGGAACAAAAGTCGCGTCTGTGGAACGTCCCGTATCTCCCCATCGACCCGGCGGACATAGGGCGGCAATACGAGGGCGACGTCATAAGAATCAACAGCCAGAGCGGAAAGGGCGGCATAGGCTACATTTTGAAGCGTTACGGGGTGGACATACCCGTGAAAATGCGCGAGAGCGTGGGCTACGCCGTCAAGGACTTCTCCGACAAAACGCACAGGGAATTACAGCCGGAAGAGGTGTACAACGCCTTTTGCTCGGCTTTCGTCAACATCGAAAGCAAAATCAAAATTCTTGAAACGCACTACACGCAGGAAGTCGGCGCGATTTCGGCGGCGGTCACCTTGAAGGTGAACGGCAAGCGGCGGATTATCACCGGCTCGGGGAACGGTCGTCTCGACGCGGTCAGCGACGCGCTGCGCAAGTGCCTTAACATAAAATTCAACATCGCGTACTATTCCGAACACGCGATGGAGGTGGGCTCGAAATCGCAGGCGATGTCGTATGTCGAGGTAACGGACGACAGCGGCAGGTCGTTCTGGGGCGCGGGGCTGCACACGGACATCATCACGTCGTCCACCGCCGCGCTGATAAGCGCGCTCAACCGCAGCGAAATACTGTGACGGGGGGGTATAACCCCCCCGCCCTTTTCGCGCCCGCCGTGAACGCCGACTTTCTTAATTCGTCACCTTGATTTTTATCGACGCTTCATATCCTTCGGCATTTTTAATGGTGATGACAGCCGTCCCTTTTTTGACCGCGGTGATTTTCCCTTTTGGAATTTACTTTCGCCAAGCTCTTTTTACTGCTTTTCCATGAAACCTTGCCGACGCCGTCACCCGTGCTTAATTCCGCCCCGTCCGTTAGGCTCTTGCCTTTTTTCAGCGTGTACGTCAGTTGCATTTCCGGCTTGTTGTCTTTCTTGAAACTGGTGTGAAAGTTGACTTTCCCGTTAGTTTTTCGCTCTAAGGCTAAATAATACGTACCCTTCCCCAAGGTCAAATTTTCTTCTCGGCTGCCATATTTTCCGCCATTCCACAATTTTTCCCCGCCGCTCGACCAAACCCCAAAAGTCAGGCGTTTATTACCGGCGGCATTATCACTGAACTCGATTTTTAATGTCCCCGCCTCTTTTATGACGAGTTTGTAACATTTCGGTACGTTCTTTTCAAACTCAATATCGAATATCCCCGGATACTCAAACTTTTCCTTCGCCAAACTCTTAATCGTCGCCGCCCCCGCGTTTACCGCAAATGTTCCGAACACAAACGCCACAACCAAAACCGCCGCCAAAATCCGTTTTTTCATAAACACTACCAGCCTTTCATAATATTTTCACACATTATAACATATTTTCGCGGGAATTTCTATTCGTATAATACATATAAATAGGCGTT
>JAIRWE010000022.1 GCA_031253365.1 Oscillospiraceae bacterium
ATAATTCCCTTTGCCCGTGATTTTCACCGACGCTTTCCCGATGTTCTTGTTCTTGCTGTACGAGAGCGTGTAGTCCGTCCCCGATTTAAGCGTCTTGCTGCCGTCTTTGAGCGTGACGCCCGGTTTAAGCGACTTGCCCGTGTAGGCTTGGTCGGAGATTTTCGAGATTGAAAGAGACGAGATTTTTTTCGTCGCCGCCCCCGCCGTAATCCCGGGAATTGCGGCGAACGCGATGAACACCGCCAAAACCGCGCTGAAGATTTTCTTTTTCATGTTGTTTCTCCTTATTCCGATTTATAGATAGCCTTGGTGTTGTCAAGCAACGCCAGCTTCGCGTTGCGGACGTAAGCCCTCAGGGCGTCCGCGCCGCCGCGCTTTTTGAGCGTCGCCAGTTCCTCGGCGAGAATGTGAAGCCCTTCGGTTTCGCTCTCGGCTTTAAGGGTTTCGATTTCCACCGCCCGCTTGGACTGAACGATTTTCTGGTCGGCGTCCGCCTGCGCCAAGCTGATGTCGGAAGAAACCTGGTTATGCGCGGTGTTAATCGCCGCCAAAGCCGACTCCACTTCCTGCGGGGGGTTGATACCCGTAATCAGCGAGGCTTCCAGAATAACGCCGTACCGCGCTTCCGAAACGGAACATTCCGCGTCCATGTGGTCGTTAATGTCGCGCAGATTTTTTCTCAAATCGTTTATGGAAATGCTACCCCCCGCGCGCAGGTCGGTGGCGTTCTCGGGGGAGAGCTTTTCGCCCGTTTCGGAGTCGAAAAGGACGCCCTCCGCGTCTTTCTTCCCCTCGAAGTTGGCGATTCGCACCCTTATCGCCGACACGAAGTAACCCATAACGTGTGCTATCGGGTTCTTTATCCCGAACAGATAGGCGTAAATGTTGTTCTCGGAAACGCGGTAGCGGATTTGCCCGTACAGCTCGATGTTGAGCTGGTCCTTCGTGACGGCTTCCAGAACCGTGTTGTTCTTGTTGGCTTGCGGCGATTCGGGGTCGTAAGCCATGTTGGACGTGTTGGTCGCCACCGAAACCTTGTACACCTTTTCCCAAGGGAATTTGAAATAAGGACCGCCCGGCAGTATAACCTGCACCTTCGGGAAATTGTAGCGTTCCTTTTCCTCGTCGTTAAGTTTGTGCGCCGTCGGGTTCTCGACGGGCCCGACGAAGCCCTTCACGCGCTTCGCCCGCCCGAAAGCGGTTTTAACCGCCCTCTCGCTTTGGTTCACCACGTAAAATCCGCGTATGATGATTTTGTACCCGACGATGTACACCGCCGCCCCGATTAAAAAATAATTCAGCCAATCCATAAGCCGCTATACCTCCCCGTTTATTTCCCAGTTGATTTCTTCCTGTCCCTTTTCCCGAAGGAACGCGTTCGTTTTTGAAAAATGCCCGCACCCGAAAAATCCTCCCCTGTTCGCCGAAAGCGGGCTGGGATGCGCGGCGGTCAGGGTTATGTGATTGGGGGCGCGCAACAAGCCGATTTTGGCGCGGGCGTTCGCCCCCCACAGTATGAAAACGAGCGGCTTTTCCCGGGCGTTCAAAAGCGTTATTACGCGGTCGGTGAGATTTTCCCAGCCGATACCCCTGTGGCTGTTCGCGCAGCCCCTTCGCACGGTAAGCGCCGTGTTCAGCAAAAGGACGCCGCGCTTCGCCCAATCGGTAAGCTCCCCGTGCGGCGGCGGTCTGACGCCGCAGTCGTTTTGCAGTTCCGTGAATATATTGACTAACGACGGCGGGGGCGGCACGCCCTTTTTCACCGAAAAACACAGACCGTGCGCCTGCCCCGGTTCATGGTAGGGGTCCTGCCCCAGAATAACGGCTTTCACGTCGGAATACGGCGTGTATTTCAGGGCGTTGAATATGTCGTTCATGTCGGGGTAAACCGTATGGGAACGGTATTCGCTTTTCAGATAATCGCGCAGCCGCCTGTAATACGGCTTTTCCCACTCGTCTTTCAAAAGCCCGTCCCACTCGTTACCTATATTGACTATGGCTCATACCTCCCCTGCCCGTTTCGGGAACGCCGCTTTTCCCCGTGATGTAAAGCCCGATAAACACCCCGCTTATTACGGATAAAACCGCGATAATCGCGAGGCAAAACACAAACGCGCCCTTCCCGAAATAAAGTTTTTCGTTTTTCGGCGCGAAACCCGTTTCTTTTTCGGGCGAACCCGGTTCGTCCTCCCCCCACTCGGGGAAATCCGGCTGCCGCGAAAAGCCGAAACCCTCCGCGCTTCCGGGCGGGGGGGCGACGACGTCCGCCTGAACCGCAACGTCCGCCTGAACCGCGGCGTCCGCCCCGGGCGAAACCTGCCGCACCGCTTCGCCGCAGTTGGCGCAGAACCTGTTTTTATCCTCGATATAATACCCGCAGGTAACACAATACATAAATCAACAGACCTCCCCTTCAACCCCGCGCCGTCCGCGCCCCGGAAAAACCCGCGCTTCTGGCGTAATGGAACAAAAACTGCTGGGCAATCCCCTCGTAACCCTTTACGCAATCGGGCAAGCCGTTCGGATAATACGCGGACATCACCCGCTTCATCCACACGTCGCGCGGAAACGCCTCTGTTTTGTGAAACCCGAACAGCAAAACGCAGTCCGCGACTTTTTCCCCGACGCCGACAATTTTCATCAATTCGGCTTTGCCGCTATTATAAGGCATATCGGCAATTTTGTCAAGCCTTATTTCCCCCGAAGCGACGCGCCCCGCCGCGTCAAGTATGTATCTGTCGCGAAACCCCGCCCTCAGAAAAGCCAGGTCGTCTTTTCCCGAAACGGCGAGCCTTTCGGGTTCGGGGAAGGCGCCGTTTTCGCCGAAGCGTTCGCACAGGCGGCTTATTATCCCCTTGATGCGCCCGATGTTGTTGTTCTGCGAGATGATGAAGCTAATCAGCGTTTCAAACGGTTCCTGCCACAGCACCCTTATCCCCAGGGCGAAAGCGCAGGCGGCTTTGAGCGTTTCGTCAGCCGAAAACGTTTCAATAAGCGAGCGGTAGTCCTCGTGCGCGCAAAAATACCGCTTCCAAAAAGGAATATCCCCTTCGCTTATCCCCGAAAGCGCGACGCCGCCTTTTTCCTCCCGGGCGAAGGCTTTTCTGCCGCCCGCCGCGCCGCTATACGCGCCGCCGACTTCCTCCCAGCGGAAACATTGCCCGCACGAAAAAGTCGCCTTCAAATCAATAAAGCCCGTTTCGATAAAATATTCCATTTTTCTGAAAATCCTCTTGACAATTAGCGGCCGATAGGTAATAATTAGTTAAGCGAGCCGTTTTTAAGGAGAGCAAGATGCGGGAGAGTATACTTACCATACCGATTAACGAGGTGTTTGAACCCGGGGAGGGTTGCCCTTTCT
>JAIRWE010000174.1 GCA_031253365.1 Oscillospiraceae bacterium
TTTCGCCGATTTTTCGTCATACTGCGTTAATTTTTCCTTAAATATCACTGATATTCGCGTCAAAATTGCCTTGTCTGACAAAAAATCCGCTTGAAAATATGAACATTTTGCCTACTGAACACAGGTTCTTAAAATCGCGGTTAAACCGTCGGTGTCGCGGTCTTCCGCGAACATGACGCCGTATTCGTAACGGACGCCGCACCCGAAAAGGCTGTCGCTTTGTTCCGTGCGAACGATTTTCCCCCTGACGACCACCTGCGGGTTATCATCTTCGTCGTCGGCGGCGGGGGCTTCCAGCTTAAACCACAATTCCTCCCCGATTTTGATATTGTTCCCGATGTAGAATTTCAGCCCGCCCGCCGACAAATCAATTACGTCCACTTCTTCCCAGTCGGTGTCGCTGCTGCGTATTTTCGCGTCGTAACAATAGGAAACCCTGATGTGCTTTCTCCTGTTTTCTTCCATTATGCCCGCCTTTCCGGTACGGTACTCCCCGACCTTGGGTTATACGCCGCTGTCATTATATCATCTTTTTGTAAATTTGTCAACAAAAAACAAAAAACCGCGCAAAATCGCGCGCGCTTGACTTTTGTCGGACAATGATTTATAATGGGGGCGGTATTTTCGGCGACAGCTTTCGGAGGCTGCCTTGGAAAACGATATTTTCGCGAAAAACGTATACGTGTACGAAACGCTCGCTTCCACCAACGAAACGGCGAAAGAAAAGGCACTCGCCGGCGCCGCGCACGGGACGACGGTTATCGCCGTCAATCAGACGAACGGGCGCGGCAGTCGCGGCAGGCGGTTCTTTTCCGCGCGCGGCGGCGTTTTTATGAGCGTTATCCTCCGCCCGAAGCTGAGCAGCCCCGAAACGGCGACGCTTATCACGACGGCGGCGGCGGTAATCGTCTGCCGCGCCGTTCGCGACGTCGCCGGGCGGGATTGCCGCATAAAATGGGTGAACGACGTTTTCTTGGGCGGAAAAAAAATATGCGGGATACTTACCGAAACCGTTTCGGGAAACGACGCCGTTATCTTGGGCGTGGGGATTAACGTCACGCTCGGCGACGATTTCCCCGAGGAACTAAGGGGGAGCGCCGGCGCCGTTTTCCAAGACGGGGAAGAGGTCGAAAGCGACGTCAAAGACCGCCTGATTTCGTATTTAATCGACGCCTTTACCGCCTTTTCCGACGACCGATTTACCGAAGAAGGCATAATGGAAGAATACAGGCTCAGGTCGCTCGTAACGGGGCGGGAAGTTACGGTCGCCGCTCCGACGGGGGAATATACCGCCTTCGCCGTCGATATTGACGGTATGGGGCGTTTAATCGTAAAAAAAGCCGACGGAACGCTCGAAACGCTTTCGTCGGGGGAAATTTCGATAAAAATCTGAACCGCGAGAACGAACCAAGCGGGATTGAGAACGAATCGGCTAACGCAAAAGGGAGAACCGCCATGCGGGAAAAAATTTCAAGCGGGCATATTCGCGCGATGGCACTGTGCGCGATTTTCGCGGCGATGAGCGCGGCGGTGTCGCCCTGGACCGTTCCGATAGGACCGGTTCCCGTCGGGTTCACGCATATTTCGGTGTTTTTGTCAGCGGGAATCCTCGGCGCGAAAAAAGCGGCGGTGAGCCAAGCGGTCTTCGTGGCTGTCGGGGTTGCCGGCGCGCCCGTTTTTTCGGGTTTTGAGGGCGGCGTCGGCAAAATCGTCGGATTGACGGGCGGCTTCGTGGCGGGATACGTCCTCGCCGCCTTTATCGCGGGTTTTATCACGGAACGCCTCGGATATTCTTACCCCGCGCTGTTTTTGGGAATGTACGCGGGGTGGGCGGGTACCTACGCCGTCGGGCTGGCGTGGTTCATGTTCGTGTCGAAGTCGGGATTTTTAACCGCGTTCGCGCTCTGCGCGGCGCCGTTCATTATACCCGACGCGGTTAAAACCGTTATATGCGCGGTGCTGATTCGAAGAATCAAGACGCTGAAAATCATCGGGTAGACGCCGAAACCCGCAACCGGTCACTCCAACAGTTTTGAACTCAGCGCGTGTATCTCCTCGTTTATCTCCATGAAGGCTTCCACTATGAGCGGGTCAAGGTGGTTCCCCGCCGAATTCCTGATAATCTCCGCCGCTTCCTCGTGCGACAGCGAATCCTTGTAGCAACGCTTGCCGACCAGCGCGTCGTACACGTCCACCACCGCGACCACCCTCGCCGAAAGCGGGATATTCTCGCCCGTCAGCTTGTCGGGATAGCCCAAGCCGTCCCAGTGTTCATGGTGGAAGCGGCAAATGTCATAGCAGTGATTTAGATAGGTGTCGCGGTCGTTTATCATAAGCGACTTTATTATTTGCCCGCCGACCGTCGCGTGGGTCTTGATAACGTCGAATTCCTCCGGGGTCAGCCTGCCGGGTTTAAGGAGAATGTTGTCGGGAACGGCTATTTTGCCTATGTCGTGGAGGGGAACCGCCTTTATCATCGCCTCATAGTCGTTGTCCGCGAATTGTTCGGCGTATTTCCCCGTTTTTATCATGTGGTGAATGAGCAGGCGCGTCAGTTCCTTGGTGCGCTTGACGTGCAAGCCCGATTCAAGGCTACGGTACTCTATAAGGTTCGCCATGGTGTCAAGGAAAAGCTCCTTCGATTCGACGATTTCCCTGCTTTTTTCCTCCACCATGATTTCAAGCTGTTCGCGGTAAAGCGCCAACTCGATATGATTGGCGACGCGCAGCTTCACCGTTTCGGGGTCAAACGGCTTCGATATAAAGTCCACCGCGCCCGCCGCAAGCCCCTTCCTTTCGTCCTCCGTGGCGGTGATAAATATAACGGGGGTTTTTTTGAGCGCGGGGTCAATTTTCATAATCCGATTGACTTCATAACCGTCCATGTCCGGCATAATCACGTCCAAAAGCACGAGGTGCGGCTTTTGTTCGGCGCCGTACATACCGGCGAGGGCGTCTTTGCCGTTCGCGGCCTGCTCGACTTCATACGTGTCGGACAAAATTTCGGACAGCACGAACCTGTTGACCTCAACATCGTCAACCACCAAAATTTTTGCTTTGTTGCTTTCCATTTTTACAGACTCCTTTTCATTGGCTTGTAACGCTCCGCTCCTCGCTTCCGTCGATTATCTCGAATTTATACCCCACGCCCCACACGGTTTTGAGCTTCCATTTATCCGAAACGCCTTCCAGCTTCTTCCGAAGCCTTTTTATGTGTACGTCGATGGTTCGGGAGTCGCCGAAATAATCATACCCCCATATCTCGTCAAGCAGTTGGTCGCGCGTAAAAACCCTGTTGGGATTTTTACCCATAAAAAACAGCAATTCCAGTTCCTTGGGCGGGGCGTAAACGACCTTCCCCTTTATTTTCATTTCATAACCGGACATATCGATATCCAAACCGTCATACCGAACGCTCTTTTCGTTTCCGGGGTCTTCGGGGCGGTTCGCGCTGCGCCTTAAAACCGCTTTGATTCGCGCCAGGACTTCTTTCAGCACGAACGGCTTTACGATGTAATCGTCGGCGCCCAGCTCCAACCCCAGAATTTTATCGATAACGTCAGTCCTCGCCGTGACCATGATTAAAGGCACGGATGAAAACCGCCTGATTTCACGGCACACCTGCATTCCGTCCATGCGCGGAAGCATAATGTCAAGCAACACCATATCGGGTCTGATTTCCCTGCACTTCGCTATCGCCTCGTTGCCCGTACCCACGGCAATCACCGCGTAGCCTTCCTTTTCCAGCCCGACCCGTAAAAGCTCACGAATTTCCCTGTCGTCGTCCACCACGAGAATTTTTTTCAACATAATCAGCCTCACTGTCGAATACTGTCACGATTTATTATAATACATTTTTCGCGGTATTTCAAGTAAAACGGGGCAATGAAAACGATTTTTATTTTTATTTGACTAAATCAACAAAAAATGTTTTCAAAATATTTCATATTTATTGATATATTACAAATTTCAAAAAATATAGCTAAAACGCTTGATTTTTTTCAAGAAATGTATAAAATAAATATTAGCGTCCGTTAGCACTCTAAGCTAACGAGTGCTAACGGAAAGGGCGGATTTCAGCCGCCCGCTGAACAAAATACAAAGGAGGAACGCACATGAACATCAAGCCATTGGCGGACAGGGTCGTCATTAAAATGCTGGAAGCCGAGGAAACGACAAAAGGCGGCATTATCCTTGCCGGTTCGGCGAAGGAAAAGCCGCAGGTCGCCGAAATAACGGCGGTGGGACCCGGCGGCGTTGTGGACGGCAAAGAAATAAAAATGGAGGTTAAAGTCGGCGACAAGGTTTTAATCAGCAAGTACGCCGGCACCGAGGTTAAGCTCGACGGAAACGAGTATACAATCCTCCGGCAGTCCGATATTTTGGCAATCGTGGAAGAAAAAAATAAGAAAGGAAAGAATTGAATATGGCGAAACAGATAATTTACGGGGAAGAGGCGCGCAAGGCTCTGCAATCCGGCATAGACCGCCTTGCCGACACGGTTAAGATTACGCTGGGACCCAAAGGAAGAAACGTCGTTCTGGATAAAAAGTTCGGCGCGCCGCTGATTACCAACGACGGCGTTACAATCGCGAAGGAAATCGAGCTTGAGGACCCTTATGAAAACATGGGGGCGCAGTTAGTCAAGGAAGTCGCCACGAAGACGAACGACATCGCGGGCGACGGAACGACCACCGCCACGCTTCTCGCCCAGGCAATCGTCAGGGACGGCATGAAAAACATAGCCGCCGGAGCGAACCCGATGGCGGTAAAGCGCGGCATAGCGAAGGCCGTCGACGCTTCCGTGGCGGAATTGGCGAAGCAGGCGCAGAAAGTCAAAAACAGCAAGGACATCGCCGAGGTCGCGACGGTTTCTTCCGGCGACGAGGAGATAGGCAAGCTGATTGCCGAGGCGATGGACAAGGTTACTTCCGACGGCGTGATTACCATCGAGGAAAGCAAAACCGCCGAAACTTACAGCGACGTGGTGGAAGGGATGCAGTTCGACAGGGGTTACGTGTCCCCTTATTTCTCCACCGACGGCGAGAAGATGGTCGCCGAGCTGGACGAACCTTACATCCTCATAACGGACAAGAAAATTTCCGCTATTCAAGACCTGCTCCCCTTGCTTGAACAGATTGTGCAAGGCGGGAAAAAGTTGCTTATAATCGCCGAGGACATCGAAGGCGAAGCGCTTACCACGCTTATACTCAACAAGCTGCGCGGCACGTTTAACTGCGTGGCGGTCAAGGCGCCGGGGTTCGGCGACAGGCGCAAGGAAATGCTTCAAGATATAGCCGTACTGACCGGCGGGCAGGTTATTACCGAGGAGCTGGGGCTGGAACTTAAAGACGCTTCCATAGAACAGCTCGGGCGCGCCAAGCAGATTAAGGTCAGCAAGGAGAACACCATAATAGTCGACGGCGCGGGCAAAAGCAAGGACATTCAGGACCGTATCGCGCAGATTCGCGCCGCCATTGAGGAAACCACAAGCGATTTCGATAAGGAGAAATTGCAGGAGCGTCTGGCGAAACTTTCGGGCGGCGTGGCGGTGATAAAAGTCGGGGCTGCCACCGAAGTCGAGATGAAGGAGAAAAAACTCCGCATAGAGGACGCGCTGGCGGCGACCAAAGCCGCCGTCGAAGAGGGAATCGTCGCGGGCGGCGGAGTGGCTTTGGTTAATACCACGGGCGCGGTCGAAAGCATTCTCGCCAATCTTGAGGGCGACGAAAAAACGGGCGCGGACATTATTTTGCGCGCGCTGGAAGAACCCATTCGCCAAATCGCCGAGAACGCGGGCGCCGAAGGTTCGGTTATTATCGACACAATCAAGCGTTCAAAGAAAAAAGGCTACGGCTATGACGTGACCAAAAGCGATTACGTGGATATGATTAAAGGCGGCATCGTAGACCCCGCCAAGGTCGCGCGTTCCGCTCTGCAAAACGCGGCTTCCGTCGCGGCTATGGTGATTACCACCGAAAGCCTTGTCGCGGACAAACCGGAAGAAAATCCCGCGCCGGCGCCGGGCGGCGGCATGGGCGGTATGGGCGGAATGTATTAACCGCGCTTCGGCGAAGGGCAATCGTGTGAAGGGACGCCGCGTTATGAAAAAACTCGCTTTGTTATCGGCGATACTGTTGCTGCTGACCGCCTGTACGGGCGACGTCGGCGTTGCCGAAGGGGAAATCCTGATTCCCTCCTTCGACACGCCGGGCGGGCAGGCGCGCACCGCCGCCGCCGAAGTGAGGGACCTCGTTTCGCAAAGCGTTTTCCCGGCGGAATTCGGTTGCCCTTTCGCCGAAACCGTTTCAAGCCCCGTCGAGGGGAACCTGCTTGAATTTGACGTGAACATCAGGGAATATAAGGAAGGCGACGTCATTGCGCGTATAGACGCTTCCGAGTTGGGTTACGACCGCGCCGGGAAGCAGGCGTCCGCCGACGCCGCCTATTCGCGTTACGCGGCAAGCGGTTCCGAACGCGACAGGCTGGCTTGGCTGATTGAGCTTGAGGAGCTTGCCAAAATAGATTACGTCATCGAAAAGCACACCGTGAAAGCCCCCTACGACTGCGTCGTAATCCTGAACGAGGAACACAGTTTGGGCGAATATATCCCTGCGGGGTTGGTTCTCGCCGTGATTGCGCGGCGCAGCGAGGCTTTCGTTTTCATCAAGGGTAGCCCCGACGGTTTCGCCGTCGGCATGGCCGTCGATGTGACGATGGGGGCTTTTTCCTACACGGCGAGGGTTGTTTCCTGCTTGTCGTCCGCGCCGGCGTACTCCGCGGCGGCGATTGAAAGGCTGACGATTATCAAGCCGGACGAGGGCGAGTTGGAAAAGATTTTCGAGGATACGCCGGGCGCGTTAAGCGCGGGGTGGGCGACGGTTTACGCAACGCTCACCGAAAAGCTCGGCGTGCTGACCGTACCGGACGCCGCCGTGATGAGCGACGCCAACCGCAGTTACTGCATACTTCTCCAAAACGGCGAAAGGATGCGCGTCGCGGTGGAAACGGGAGATTCGATAAACGGGTATACGGTGATATTGAGCGGGCTTTCCGAAGGCGACGTCGTGGTTTTCTGACAGCCGGGTTCATTAGGCACCCCCCGAAAACTTAAAATTCCCTGCCGTTTCGGCAGGGAATTTTGTTCTTTCATTAGACCTCTTGCGAAACTAAATCGCAATGTCTTTTCGGCTGATTTTCCGTCATACTGCGTTAATTTTTCCTCAAATATCGCGGATATTATCGTCAAAATTGCCTTGTCTGAC
>JAIRWE010000074.1 GCA_031253365.1 Oscillospiraceae bacterium
GTATCGTCTTTCTCGAATGTGAAGAAAATCCGAAATTGATTGATTTTTATAGCCGAAACGGATTTGAGCCTTTACAAAAAAGCGATAATTATCTTCAAATGATTAAATATTTGTAAAAATCACTTGAAAAGTCTTTGTGCTTCCGATTAGATAACACAGACCATCGGGGGGCGCGGTTCAAAAGCACTCCGTTCGGTCGGCTTTGTCCTCGATTTTGGCGATAACCTCATACCCTATCGTGCCGCAAATTTCCGCAATTTCCTCAACGGTGACATTAACGTTGTCAAAAACGGCGATTTCGTCCCCCGTTTTGATTTCCCCTTTTACGTCGGTTACGTCAATGACGGTCAAGTCCATGGAAACAGAGCCGATAATCGGCGCGCGTTGCCCGTTTACGACAAAAAAGCCGTTGCACTCGTTTCGGGGGTCGAACAAACGCCTGAATATTCCGTCGGAATATCCCACGGCCACCGCGGCGCATTTGGTTTTCCTGCTTGTGACGTATCTTCTGTTATACCCGACGGAAACGCCCTCGTCAAGCTCGCTTATCTGAACAATTCTCGAAACAAATTTTAAAGCCGGTTTTAAATCGACAATATCTCTGAGCGCTTTGCCCGGGTAATAACCGTAGAGCATATAGCCGGGTCTGACCATGTTGAAATGGGCGGCTTCCCGATTAAAGACGGCCGCGCCGGCGCAGGCGTGCTTATACCGAACCTTCCCCGTCACGCTTTCAATGTCGTCGGCTGTTTTTATGAAAAGCTCCGTTTGCCGCCTCGTAAACTCCAAATCCGATTCGTCGAAGCTTTCCGCGCAGGCGTAATGCGTAAAAATCCCCTCGACGACAATGTTTTTGAGTTTGACTATTTTTTCCGCGAAAGCCGAACCGTCGGCGGCGGGAACGCCCAGCCTGTGCATACCCGTGTCCGTTTCTATATGGATTCTCACGGTTTTCCCCCTTAAAACGGCTTCTTCATTGAGCCGCTCGGCGAAGCCCGTGTCGCAAACCGCCGGAATATACCCCCGCGAGACAATTTCCTCGATGTCCTCGATAAACGGCTGGTATATTATTACAAAATCCGCATCCGGCAAAACGCGGCGAACGAGCGCGGCTTCCTTCACGTCGGCGACGGCAAGGTACTTGCCGCCGCGAAACACGTTCGCGATTATGTCCGCTCCGCAACCGTATGCGTTCGCCTTGACCATCGGCATGATTTCAACTTGGCTGCCGACGGCCTTTTTTATTTGGGAATAATTGAATTTCACGGCGCCTATATCCACATACAGCTTGGCGTGATTTGACGGCAAAACCGCGTGGTCGCTTCTCGAAGCGTTGATACATCTTTTCAGCGTTTCGTAAAATTCCTCCATTTTCATACCGCGCGAACCCTTAATCAAAACGACGTCGCCTTCGTTCAACGAACCGCCGACAACGTATTTTTTAAGCGCTTCCGAAAACCCTTCCCTTTCCGACTCGCCGAAACATTCCCCCCTTTTGCCCGCGCCTCTTTCAAAATCTTTGTAATGCGCGCCGATAAAAAACACGCAATCGACCTGACGGCGAAGACACGTTTCCGCCAAATCGAAATGTTCTTGCCCGCTGAATTCGCCTAATTCGTTCATTTCGCCCAAAACGGCGATTCTTTTACCTTCGGAGCGATAATTCGCGAGTGTTTCCAACGCGGCGCGCGCGGATTCGGGGCTGGAATTGTAATAGTCTTTTATCACCGTAATGCCCTTGATAAAAGAAACTTCCGTCCGCATGGAAGAAACCGTATACCGCTCCAGCTCGTCGACCGCGTCTCGAACGTCAACCCCGAGACGGATTGAGCATAAAATCGCGAATAAGGCGTTTGTTATGTCGTGTTTTCCCGGCACGGGCAAAACGCAGGGATAAAGTTCCCCGCCGTAATTCACGTCGAAACACGCGGAAACGCCGTCCGACCGGATATTCTCCGCCGATATGTCACCGCGCGCGCCGACGAACGCGGTTTCGTGAAAGTCCGACCTTACGCCTTTCAGAAGCTCGTCGTCCACGTTAAGTATGATAAGACCATTGTCTTTTAATCCGCAGAGTATTTCAAGTTTGGCTTTAAGTATATTTTCCCGCGAACCCAGATTGCCGATGTGGGCTTTGCCGATATTGGTGATTATGGCAATGTCGGGTCGCGCAATCTTGGAAAGGGTTTCAATTTCGCCCGTATGGTTCATTCCCATTTCAAAAACCGCGACGTCATACGAGTCGTCAAGCTCCAGCACGGACTTCGGCAGCCCTATCTCGTTATTGAAGTTTTTATCAGAAAAAAACACCTTGAACTTCGACGCCAGAACAGTCGCCGTCATGTTCTTGACGGTGGTCTTTCCGTTGCTGCCCGTAATCGCTACAACGGGAATGTCAAATTTTGTCCTGTAATAAGCCGCCAAGTCTTGCAGTGCCGTCAAGGTGTCGCCGACTTTCAAAACGGGTAAATCCGTTTTTACGTCTTCGGAACAGACAACCGCGCAAGCCCCTTTGTCCCGCGCAACCGAAATAAAATCATGACCGTCGTACACCTCGCCTTTCAGCGCGACGTAAATATCGCCTTTTTTCAGGCTACGCGTGTCGGTGCTTACGCCTTTCACGGCAAAGTCCCGCTCACAGCCCGCGGCTTTCGCGCGGGTACAAGAAATAATTTCGGATAAAAAAAAATCTTTCACTGAAACCCCCGGCTTATTCGGATATGATGTACTCCAACAATTCCGTCGGATATAACGGGGGAACCTCTTTTGCCCCCTGCTGAAACAACACCGTGGACGGCGACAGCCCCGGCAGGCTGTTTATTTCAATAATGATAATTTCGCGGGTTTTATTATTGGCGAATATGTCAATCCGGCAATAACCGCCGACCCCGCACGCCTTCGCGACAAGCTCCGTGTTTTTCTTTATCAGTTTTACAAATTCGGCGCCGATAATATGCTCCGGCGGCGGGGTAAGATTGATTCCCGAACCGCCCTGAAACTTTTCCTCCACGCCGAGGACATCGTTGTCCGCGATTGTCACGCTCGGGTTCATGGAATGATACTCCCCGCCCTTTTCCAGCACCCCCACGGTTAATTCCACCCAGTCCGCCTCGGTTTTAACGACCACTTCGCGGCTTTTCACCTCGAACTCCGCCGTTTCGATATACTCTTCGAATAAAAATTCGCCGTATTCTTTCGGCAGCTGAATCTTGTTGGGTTGGTTGTAAAACGTATTTTCGGGAATAAAAGTGGCGTCGGAAACGCCCAGAACGCCGTATGTCTTCAAATCGGCGGCGTCGCGCAACACGACGATTCCCGTCGAACAGCCGTCGCTGTTCGGCTTGACGACAACCGCTTCGCCGCCGAAATACCCGCAAAGCGACTCCCACTCGTTTTTCGGATTTTTCAGAAAATCCCTGATTAACGACATATCGAACTTTTTCTTCCGGCAGGAGCGAAGATTGGGAACCCCCAAAGCGTTGACGCGCTCGCCCGTCGCGTATTTGTCCATACACAGCCTTGAAGCCGCCCAACCGGAACCGTTAAAATGAATTCCGCGTTCCTCCAACAGTTTTTGCAGCGTTCCGTTTTCGCCGAAACCGCCGTGCAGACAAATGAACACGTCCGCGCCTTCGCTCTTGGTTATTGAAAAAAAATCCTCCGGCGAAAGCCTGACGGCGGGGGTAACGGCGTTTCCCGCCGTGTTTTCGGCGCCTAATTCGGTTATTATGTCATCCTTCAGCGCAAGCGTATGTCGGGAAAACCCCGTATTCAAAATCTTATCGTGGATTTCTTCCGCGGTGTGGTTCAGCGCCGTCGCATACGGAATTTCATACACGCAAAGCGCGCCGCCCTCGGAAGTCAAAATATAGGGAACGGGGTGATATTTCGACGAATTCAGCAGCTTTAACCAAGTGTTTGTGCCGCTTAACACCGAAACCTGCCGCTCGGACGTCACCCCGCCCATCAAGACATTCACGCGGCGCTTACCGACGTTATCCCTCAAAACCGGGTTAAACGGTATTTTGTATCTGGCGCAGGCGTTTCGCAAAATATACCTGATTAAGCCGCCGTGGCTGAACCCTATTACCGCCGCCTGCTGAAAAATAAAACTGTTTTGTTCCATGCCGCTGACGGGGTTAAAATCGGAGAAGTATATTTCCCCGCCGTCCAGTAACCATCCGTCAATCCGCAAAAAATCCCTGGCTCCCGCAAACGAAAACAAGTATTGCGCCGCGTCGCGAATTTTGTCCGTAACTTCATCGTCAAAACCGGCGGGGCAATAGTAACGGGTTTCGGTCGTCGGCATATACTTTTTTCTGCGGTCGAATATTTCCCCGGACGCCGATTTCCCGTCTTTGTCAAGTATTTCAATTTCCGTGGGAAGCAAAGCGACGGGAACGCCGTCGCGTTCAAGAATTATAACGGTGAATTCCCTGCCGCGACAAAGTTTCTCGACGACGATGCCGCCGTACTCGTTTGTTAATTCTTCCGCCTTTTTGACGGCGTCCTCAAGGTTCGCCGCCTTTTCCACCCCGATGGAAGAACCGCCCTCAATCGGTTTCAATACAGCCTCTTTTAACCCGTGAACGCCGAAAAAGGCTTTTATGCCCGCCGCCAAATCGTCCCCCTTGTATAAAAACAGCTTCGGTATGGTGAACATATTGCCGGCTTTAAGAATCTTTTCTTCCGCGTTGCGTTTGCTGTACATGATTTCGCAGGCTTTCGCCGGGGAGGCGACATGGGGAATACCGTTATCTTCCAGAAACCTTTGCAGTTCGCCGTCCTCGCCGTATTTCCCGTGCATTACGGGAAACGCCAAATCCCTGCCTTTAAGGAAACGCAGAAAAGAATCGCCGTCGATGCAGTTCCCTTGCGAATGAAGCATAAACTTAAAGTCGGAAGTGGTGTTGGAATAAAGGAAGGTTTCATCAATCAGATATTTTCGACGTTCTTCGTTCATAAAAACGATTTGAGCTGAAACATCCGGCATTTTCCTCATGTGGTCGTATATCGAACGCGCCGAGTTCAATGAAATACTGCATTCTTTTGAAGGACCGCCGCAAATCAAAGCAACATTCAGCATCAGGCAACCTCCGAAAGCCGTTCGGGCAGTCTTCGGAACCCCCGCGAAAAGGGGGTTTCCAAAGACTGCCTTTAATCCGCTTTGTTAATCTTGTTCCAGTCCCTCGCGGCGTAATCCTGCGTGGCCGACTCTCTCGCCGTTTTACCGCAGCTTCTGCAACTGGCGAAATACATACCCGAAAAGGGGTCTAATTTCACTTCGGCGTTACCGCCGCAAGTCTTACATTTGAGCAATTCCTCCATAATATTTACACCTCCTCGCCGGATTGAATCTATACAACCATACTTAATTTTTCCGAGTTTTCGCGCCTGAAATCGTCAAACTTGCCGACGTCAATCGCGTTTCGTATACGCTCGGTGAGCTTGTTATAAAAAAACAGATTATGCTGTGAAACCAATCGCCCCGCCAGCATTTCCCCCGCTTTGAAAAGATGCCTTATGTACGAGCGCGAAAAATTTAGGCAGGTGGGGCAGCCGCATTCATCGTCAAGCGGACTGTCGTCCTTCTCGTAACGCCTGTTCGTCGCGTGGACAATTCCGCGACCGGTGAAAACCGTGGCGTGGCGGGCGTTGCGCGTAGGCATCACGCAGTCGAACATATCAATCCCGCGGGCGACGGATTCAATAATATCGGAAGGCGTTCCCACGCCCATGAGATAGCGGGGCTTGCCGACGGGCATACGGGGCGCGACAGCCTCAATAACGCGAAACATATCCTCCTTGGATTCACCCACGGAAAGCCCGCCGATTGCGTAACCGGGCAAATCCAATTCGGCGATTTCGCTCATGTGTCCGATACGGATATCCTCGAACGTTCCGCCTTGATTTATCCCGAACAAAGCCCGCGCCGACGCTTCGGGCGAAGCCGACGCGAGCCTTTTCAGTTCGTCGGCGCACCTGACAAGCCACCTTGTCGTTCGCTTAACCGAGCCTTCCGTGTAACCGCGTTCGGCGGAACCGGGAATACATTCGTCGAACGCCGCCACCATATCCGAACCGAGGTTATACTGAATACGCATACTCTCTTCCGGATCCATAAAGATTTTGGTGCCGTCGACGTGCGACGAAAAATGAACGCCCTCTTCCGTAATTTTGCGGAGTTTAGCCAACGAAAACACCTGAAACCCGCCGCTGTCGGTAAACACGGGTCCGTCCCAATTCATAAAACCGTGAAGCCCGCCCATGTCGCGGACGATTCCGTCGCCGGGGCGAATATGCAAATGATAGGTGTTACAAAGGACAACCTGACACCCGAGCGTTTTCAGCTCCGGCGCGGTAACCCCGCCCTTAATCGCGGCAGCCGTGGCGACGTTCATAAAAAACGGGGTTTCAATTACCCCGCGCGCGACGCACAGCCGCCCCCGCCGCGCTCCCGAATCGGTTTTAACGAGGTTGAATAGCATCAGGCGACCTCCGAAAAGGGGCATTCGGCGTCAGCCCGCCGCTTCGCGTTTGCGGAAACAGCTCACGTCGCCTATAACGCTCATAATACCGTTATCAAGGACAACCGCGCCCTCTTCACCGATTGCGTAAACCGGCAACCCGCGTTCCGTAACAACCTGCCTTATATGATGGTTTTGCGCTTCGTCGCGCTCATAATTCAATTCCACGTCGAAGCCTTCCGCGAAACGGAACCCCAAACTGTAACAAAAATTGTTGCGGTTGCCCCCGGAAATATGGTAACTGGCAAGCTGAACCTGCGCCCCCGCCCCAAAACCGATTACCACGCCGCTGTGTTCCTCGATAACGTCGTACAACCCGAACTCAATCACCCGCGCCATAATTTTTTCGGCGGCGCCGCCGGGAAAATAGATTATGTCCGCTTTTTCGATTTTCCCTTTTGCCACGGACGGAGAGTCGCGAAAATAATCGATATACTCTATGTCGTCGCGGTGTATTCCGTAATGCTTGAACGATTTTTCAATCGCCGTACTCAAAACGCCGTTCTCCCCGTAAAACCCGTCCCATTCCTCGCCGGAGGAAATTTCCCCCTCGCGAAACGAAAAAGCGACAACCGCCACACGGTCACCCTTTTTGATATACTTTTTGAAATCCTTCAAGCACCACCTTTTGCTTATGTCGTACCTGCTCAGTAAAATGTTAATCATATATCAGTCCTCCGTTCCCGCGACGGCTCAAAACCGCCGACCTGTGGTATTTTCCGAGTCAACCCCCCGAAAAGCGGCGAAAAAAAGCGGTTTTCGGTGATTGCGCTGAAATTATACCACATATTGTCTTAAAAAGCAAGTCTTTTTTACATATATTGATAAAAATCAATTATTTTCCCGTTAATTTCCGCAAAACGCCGTAAGCCTCCCCCGGGGAGGAAACGCGCATAACCGCTTCTTCCATAGGGCAAAGCCCCGTGCCGGAACGGTCGGTAATACGCAAAACCTCGCGTTCGGCGAAGAAAGCCACGCCGTTTTCTTCCAACGCCGAAACCGCGGCGCGGCTTATCAGCGCGGTATACAGTTCCTTAATCCTTCCGAAAGCCAACAAAAGCGCCGCCGCTCTGCCCGTTACCCTGTCGGCGGCATAAGCGCCCTTGAAAATTTCGGGATTTTCCGCGAGCAATTCCATAATGGGGGCAATTCCGCTTTTTTCGGAAACGCGAACCGTTTCGCCGTTGATAAGAACGAACGTCGTTTTTTCAACGAGAAGTTTCTTGGCTTTTTCTGAACTGCCGTTCAAGGAACCCGCTCCTTTCCAGCGAATATACCACCGTGGGAATGTAAGTAAGCTGAATTATTATGCCGTATATTCCCGTATTAACGGCGGCAAGCGCGAAAGACACGCCGCCCAAGCGCGTTACGCCGAGCAAATCCCCGGCGATTATCAAAGCCAAGGCGAACACAAGCCTTCCGAACAGCATGGAAGCGACCAGCGTGATAAAGATTCCGGCTTTTTTCCCGCGGGAGAATTTATACAAAAACCCGCTCATAAATCCATACGCGCCGAGCTCCAAAATCATAAACGGCAGACGGAAAGACATAGGCATTCCGGTGAAAAAATGGCTCAACACGGGGGAAACCGCTCCCACCGCAAACCCATACGTCGGTCCGAGGGCAAAGCCCCCGATTAACACGGGAATGTGCATGGGCAAAAACACTTCCCCCGCCATTGCGACGCCCGTAAAATGGAACGCCTGCGGGAGAAGTACGGCGAACGCGACGATTACCCCGCCGAACGCAATCTTTTTCGTCGCGATTTTCGCGGCGGTATTCATGTTTCAAGCCCCCTCTTTCTTTTTCAGGGCGTCAAGCTGTTTTTGAACCTTTTTCAAGTCCTCGCGAACGGCGATTTTCTGCGGGCATTGTTCCTCGCACGCGCCGCATTCGTTGCAGTTAAGCGCCTTTTCGCCCTCGCTGATTATACCCCAGTCCCAATTTGCCGAAGCGCGGTTTTCATAAATACCGTAGTTGTTCCATATCGTGAAATTCCACGGGATGTTAACCCCCGCCGGACAAGGCATACAATAGTTACAGCCGGTACAACCGTTATAGACGCGCTTGACCCGCTCGGTTCTCACCTTCTCAACGACGCTCATTTCTTCGTCGGATAACGGTTTCAATTCCCCGCAGGTTTTCAAGTTTTCGTAAACCTGCTCCGCTTTTGACATTCCGCTGAGAATGACCTTTACGCCGGGCAGCCCGCCGACCCACCTTATCGCCCACGAAGCGGGAGAGGCTTCGGGATTGACGGCGGTGAACAGCTTTTCCAGATTTTCGGGCAGCTTGGCGAGCGAACCGCCCTTAACCGGCTCCATGATTATAACGGGAACGCCGAGTTTTTCGCAAAGGCGATAAGCGGCAAGTCCGCCCTGATTCTCGTCGATGTCCATATAGTTGAGCTGTATTTGGCAAAAGTCCCATTCGCGGGCGGTTATGATTTTTTCAAAACATTCAAAATCATCGTGGAAAGAGAACCCGAAATACTTGATTTTCCCCGTTCTTTTCAGCTCTTCCCCCCACTTTTCAATATTCAAATCCCGCATATTCGCCCATTTTTTCTTATCCAAGGCGTGCAGCAGGTAAAAGTCGATATAATCCATATTCAGCCGGCTTAACTGCTCGCCGAAAATCCTTTGGGCGTCGTCAAGCGACTTAACCGCCCACGTAGGCAGTTTGGTCGCCATGTAAAAGCTGTCCCGGGGATATCCGCCGAGTACGCTTCCGGTGAACTCCTCGCTTTTGCCGCCGTGGTAAACGTAAGCGGAATCAAAATAGTTTACGCCGCCGTCAATCGCGATTTTAATCATTTGGCTGCTCAAAGCCTCGTCGATTTTCCCGTTTTTTTCGGGAAACCGCATACATCCGAAACCCAAAAGGGACGGCGACACGTTCAACTTGTCAATCTTTCTGTACTCCATATACGCTACCTCCGAAATGATACGAGGTGGATAGCGGGATTCGAACCCACGGCCTTCAGAGCCACAATCTGACGCGCTAACCAACTGCGCCATACCCACCGCGGCAATACGTTGAACACTTCCGAAAACCTTCCGTGTTTCGCGACGCGGCGCGGCTTTCGCCTTGCCGACGGTAAAGACGCGCCGCGCCGAAACACCGAAAATTTTTGAGGGTTACGCCTTATAGTATTCAACCAATCCGACCAAATCGTCATATTTCTTTTTGGCGTCCTTGACGGCTTTGTCGAACAGCCCTTCCGCTTTCGCGGCGTTTTGTATTTTGAGCGAGTTATACCGGACCTCACGCATTATGAAGTCCTTGTAATCCAGCGTCGGCGCCTTGCTGTCCAGCGTAAACGGCGACTTGCCTTCCGCCGCGAGCGCGGGGTTAAATCTGAACAAATGCCAGTAACCGGATTGAACCGCCTCCTTCTCGACTTGACCCGCTATTGCCAACCCGCCTTTTATTCCGTGGTTGATGCAAGGGGCGTAAGCGATTACGATTGAAGGTCCGTCATACGCTTCCGCTTCCGTGAACGCCTTTATGCACTGGTTCATATCGGCGCTCATTGCCACCTGCGCCACATAGACGTAATCGTATTTCATGGCAATACCCGCCAAATCCTTTTTCTTCACGTCCTTGCCGCCCGCCGCGAATTGGGCGATCGCGCCCGTCGGAGTTGATTTCGAGGACTGACCGCCCGTGTTGGAATAAACCTCGGTATCGAATACGAGAATGTTTATATTCACGCCGCTTGCCAACACATGGTCGAGACCGCCGTAACCGATGTCGTAAGCCCAACCGTCGCCGCCGAACGCCCACACGGACTTTTTCCCGAGATACTGCTTCCCGTCAAGGATTTCACGCGAGAGGGAACAGGCGTCGCACACGCATTTTTTCCCGTTTTCGAGCCATTCCTTCTCCCACTGCGTTCCGGTCAGGTCAACGTTGATACCGTCCTTCAAAGCGGCGATAAACTCGTGCGCGGCGATGTTGTTGGCTTCGCCGTCTTTCAGGGTGTCGAGCCATTTCTGCGCCGCCGCCTTCAAGGGGGCGTAGGTGTGTTCAACGTCAATCAACGCCTTGGCTTTCTTGATAAGGCGGCTGCGAACGGCGTTTTGACCCAGGAACATTCCGTACCCGAATTCGGCGGTGTCCTCGAACAACGAGTTCGCCCACGCGGGTCCCCTGCCCTCTTTATTGACCGTGTACGGAGTCGAGGGAGCCGAACCGCCCCAAATCGACGAACAGCCCGTCGCGTTGGCTATATACATTCTGTCGCCGAATAACTGGGTGACGAGTTTCGCGTAAGGGGTTTCGCCGCAACCGGAACAAGCGCCGGAGAACTCCAGCAACGGCTGCTTAAACTGCGAGCCTTTAACCGAAGTGGGCTTGAATTTCTCGAATACTTCGGGCTTTTCGGGAACACCGCCGCAATACGCGAAAACATCCTGCTGCGCCAACTGGGTTTCCAACGGCTTCATAACGAGGGCTTTTTCTTTGGCGGGACAGGTATTCACGCAGACGCCGCAACCGTAGCAATCAAGCGGAGAAATCGCCATGGTGAACTTAAACCCCGCCAATCCCGTGGCGTCTTTCGACTTTAAGCCGTCCGGGGCTTTCGACACTTCGTCGCCGCTCAGAATATACGGGCGGACGGTAGCGTGCGGGCAGACGTAAGAGCATTGGTTGCACTGAATACAGTTATCCGAAATCCATTCCGGCACGGCGACCGCGACCCCGCGTTTCTCGTAAGCCGCCGAACCCTGCGGGAATGTTCCGTCCGCCATATCCTTAAACGTCGAAACGGGGAGGGCGTCGCCCATTTGACCTTCAACGGGAATAAGAATATTGTTGACGAAATCCACCAAATCGGCGCGGGAACCCTTAGCGGTATGCGACGGGAAATCCTCTCCCGCGTCGGCCCAAGCCGCGGGAACGTCAACCTTATGGAACGCTTCCGCGCCCATGTCAATCGCCTTGTAGTTCATATTGACTATATCCTCGCCCTTTTTCGCGAATTGTTTGTGAACCGCCTGCTTCATATAGTCAATCGCCTCATGCGCCGGGATTACGTTCGCGATTTTGAAAAACGCCGACTGCAAAACCGTGCTTACGCGGTTCCCCAAACCTATTTCCTTCGCAATTTTGATACCGTTGATGATATAAAAATCGATGTTGTTTTTGGCGATATACGATTTGACCTTGTTCGGAAGATACTTGTCAAGCTCTTCCGCGCTCCATTGGCAGTTAAGCAGGAACGAACCGCCCGGCAGAACGTCCTTCACCATGTCGTATTTATCGATGTAGGACGGATTATGGCAGGCGACAAAATTTGCCTTCGTAATGAAATAGGTCGATTTGATGGGCGATTTACCGAAACGCAGATGCGATATGGTCACGCCCCCCGACTTCTTGGAATCGTAGGCGAAATACGCCTGCGCGTACATATCGGTATGGTCGCCGATAATCTTAATCGAGTTCTTATTCGCGCCTACCGTGCCGTCCGCGCCGATTCCCCAGAATTTGCAGCTTGTCGTGCCTTCGGGAACGGTGTTCGGGTTTTCGTGAAGCGGCAGTGAAATTCCGGTTAAATCGTCCTCGATACCTACGGTGAAGCGCGGTTTCGACGTGTTGCGGTAAACGGCGATTACGCAGGCGGGGTTGAAGTCCTTCGAGCCTAACCCGTATCTTCCCGAGTAAACGGCGGCGTCGGAGAATTTACCCGCCTGTTTCAACGCGGCTACGACGTCGAGATACAGCGGTTCACCCGGCGAACCCGCTTCCTTCGTGCGGTCAAGAACGGTAATCTTCTTGGCGGTGGAGGGAATGGCGTCGACAAAAGCGTTCACCGCGAACGGACGATAGAGCCTCACCTTAACCAAACCGACTTTTTCGCCTTTTGAAGCGAGATAGTCAATCGTTTCCTCTATCGTATCGCAAGCGGAACCCATCGCGACTATAACCTGTTCGGCGTCGGGAGCGCCGTAGTAATTGAACAGTTTATAGTCCGTACCGATTTTCGCGTTTATTTTGTTCATCTCTCCCTGAACTATGTCCGGAAGAGCGTTGTAGTAGGAATTGCAGGCTTCGCGCGCTTGGAAGAAAATGTCCGGATTTTGCGCCGTTCCGCGTAAAACCGGCTTTTCGGGATTGAGGGCGCGGTTGCGGAACGCTTCAATCGCTTCAAAATCCGTAAGCTCGGCAAGCTCCTCGTCGCTCCAAACCTCAATCTTCTGAATCTCGTGAGAGGTTCTGAACCCGTCAAAAAAGTTCAGAAAAGGCACCCGCCCCTTTATCGTCGAGAGATGAGAAACCGCCCCCAAATCCATAACCTCCTGCGGGTTGGTGGAACACATCATCGCGTAACCCGTCTGGCGGCAGGAATAAACGTCGCTGTGGTCGCCGAAAATCGACAGCGCGTGGGAAGCGATGGCGCGCGCCGAAACGTGAATTACGCTCGGAAGCAGTTCCCCCGCGATTTTGTACATATTCGGAATCATCAGTAACAAACCCTGTGAAGCCGTGTATGTCGTCGTAAGCGCGCCCGCCGTAAGCGAACCGTGAACCGCGCCCGCCGCGCCGGCTTCCGACTGCATTTCCACGACTTTGACCTCATCGCCGAACAGATTCTTTTTTCCCGACGTCGCCCACGTATCGGTGACTTCCGCCATTACCGACGAGGGGGTGATGGGATAGATTGCCGCTACCTCCGTAAACGCGTAGGACACGTGTCCGGCGGCGGTATTGCCGTCCATTGTTTGTTTTTTTCTGGCCATTGTTCATCCTCCTTTTAAGAATTTAACTCTCCTTCTCAGGCAACCTCCGAACCCTTTTTGACGATTTTCGGCGGGATTTACGCGGTACTTTGAAAATCAATCGCGAACGGGTGTGAAAGAAGTCTGACACCAATTCTACCACATTTTACGCAATTTGTAAACAGCAAAAGGCATAATCGGGCAAAATTTTGTCAAACAACCTCCGAAACGGGGTTTTCGTTACCGCGCGATTCTTTCGTAATATCGTCGAACAGCGCCAAGAATTCCCTCTCGTCCTCCTCGAACGTCCTGACGCTGAAATCCGGCGGAAACACGGGCGCGCAGGTTTCAATATCTATGGTTTCCCCTGCTAACTCCGCGAATTCCAGCTTTAACATCATGTCGTCAATCTCCCCGACGACCTTCAAATCCGAATCCGCCGGGAAGAGCTTGAACCTCTCCCAAATCACGGATTGCAGGTTTTTTTCGATTTCCCTGTAATCGGGCAGCCCCGTTTTAACGGGGCGCGTCACGTCCGAGATATAAGCCTCGCACGCGTCGTGAAGCAGCAGCATTAAAAGAATGTCCGCGTTCTCGCCCCGCGCCAACCCCTCGCGGCAACAATTTATGCAATGCCGCGCGACCGAGAAAAATCTGTTGAAATGCCCGTTCGCCCTGCACATTAGCGAAAGCGCGTGCGCTATATCCGCGGCGTCTATGTCCTGCGCGCGGGGATTTCGCGGGGAAAAGCGATGTTTCCTGTAAGTAGTGATAAAATCGTTCGGCTGCGCCGCAGCAGCTTCGACGGCGGATAATACTTCCGGCAACTTTTGAACCCCCTTTTTTTTCGGCGTTATCCCCGGCGTGAAGCGCGTTTCACGCCGCGAACGGGTATTTCCGAAAACACGAACGAAAAACGCCTTGTTTTTTTGTGCATTATGTCAATGGAAATTTTCGGTGTAAAATGCTATAATGGGGTAAAATAAAATCAAGGAGGCAATCATAATGAAGAAAAGGTTTTTAAGCGCGGTTCTGGCGGCGGCGATGTCAATGTCGCTGTTATCCGCGGCGGTAAGCGCGGCGAGTATCCAAGACACGGCGAAGGAACTGAAAATCGGCGGTTCGGTATCCGGCAAACTCGAAAGCTCGAACAAGGAAAACCCCAAGGACTATTACGTCAAGGTTACGGGGACGGGGGTTTTGAAGCTGACGGTTGAATCGTGGACTTACGAAACGATGATATCCGTTTACGACTCCGACGACAGGTATATTAAGCCGCTGTCCGACGATTCGGAAACCATACAGGGACGGACCAATTTTCGTGACAAAGATACGTACATCTCTTACGACAGCACGCTGAAAAAGAGCAAGGTCATTCTCCATTACGAGGTGAAGAAGGGGACGTATTACATTCGGATGAACGCCGGTTACGCCAATTCCACCGAGAATTTCAAGCTCTCCGCCAAAGCCAACGTAAAATCCGTAAGCGAGGCGATGTTCGAGATTACGCTGAAAAAAGGCAAGTCCATAAGCCTCGGGACGACGTTTATGAGCGGTCAGTCGATAAAGTGGGAATCGAACAAGAAGTCGGTCGCCCAAGTAAGCAGCAAAGGGAAGATTACCGCCAAGGGCAAAGGCAACGCGACAATCACGGCGAAAAACGGAAGCGACACAATCAAAATCAGGGTGAAAGTCACCTAAGGCGCGGTTTTCCGCGATGTTGAACCGAATTTACGGCGGCGAAAGGACGGCTTTCGCCGCCGTTTTTTCGCGCCCCGCCTACCAATTCTGAATAATGTCGCCGCCGCTTAAAAACGCGTCGATGTTGTCCACAAGCCTTGTCGTGTACAAATCCCTGCATTTGAAGATATTCTCACCGTTTAACCGCACGACGCTTTTGCGGTCGTCCGCCGTGTAATATTCCACCGTATCGTCGGGGAACCCCGAATCCTTGTATTTGTAAACAATTCTCGCGATAAATTCCGACTTGCTTTCCTCCATGAAAATCCATTCGCCTTTTGCGCCGACCAAATACTGGTATAAATCCTTTAATCGCCGGTCGTCGGTAAGCTTTTCCCCGTTGAGGAGTATATCGCCCCCGTTCGCGTCGCCCGTAATCGTGAATTCCAGCCGCGCGCTTTCGGTCTCGATAATAAGCCTGTCAAGCGAGTAGATATACGGCGTCAGGAACATCTCGGCCATCAAATCCTCGGGAACGGCGTAAACCCACGGAAGCGCGGAGGGTTCAAACAGATACAGCACGTCGGGGACTTCGCTGCATATTCCGAACCACCCCTTTAACGTGTCGACGCCGTCTTCGCTCTTTTCGACGGCGGGCAAACCAATCTTGAGCTCGAACAGCTTTCCGCCCGACCTGACCTGCACTTCGCAGAAAGGTTCGTCTAACCCCACCGTTTCGTAAAACGACTCGCTGAATCCGACCGACACCGCTTCCAAAGCGGTAAGCCCGTACATTCCGTATACCACGAACCGCGCTTTTTCCTGGTCAAGCTCGACACTCACGGGGCTGACAAGTTTATGCGTGTTGAAGGTGCGCGTCTCTTCCAAAGGAACCTCGGGCAGCGCCTCGATTAACATGGGTTCGTCCAAATCGGCGCGGTTAATCGTAACGCGGCTGATAATCGGAGCCGTTTGCGGGTCGTATTCCTCCGTGAGCCTTTTTTCAATCCAGTAATATTTGTCGTTCAAAAAAGGGTTGAGCTTATACGACGAAACCGTATAAACCTTGTTCTCACCCTCTAAGCGAAAATAAACCGTCATGGGCGCGGGCGCTTCAATCCCCACGCAAAAAGCGATTGAAGTCCCGTCGGCGAACTGCGCCCGCACCTGCGCCGACGGCGAAAGCAGACCGTATTTGTCCAAATCCCCGGCGTTTTCCTCCACCGTCAGCTTCGACGAAAGCTCGGCGACGTTCGACGCCAAATTCGTAAGAAGCGACCCGTTCAAGGGAATGTTCAAACCCAAATCGTTCAACTCGTTGACGATAAACCCGCCGTTCGCGTCCGCGCTGACGGTATATTCGTCTTTTTGGTTCTTAACGCTCACGCTTATGACGTCGTCGGCGGTTAACCGCGTGAAAACGGTTTCGTCGCTTACGGCGGGAACGTCGGGTTCTTCGGGGGCTTCCTCCTTCGGGGCGGTAAGTTTAAGAACGGCAATCGTAGAACCCAAAACCGCCAAACCGATGAGTGAAAACACCGTTATTTTCAGATTATTGCCGAGTTTGTTCATAATCACCTTTCAAACGGAACGTGTCGATTTTATCGGTATCTTCTTTTAAGCCAAATAGCCACCCCCGCGACGATAATCACGAGGGGGAACGCGAGCGCGAATATGAACCCGATAACCTTTGACTGTTCCGCGTTAATGCTGAACGACGCCACGGAAAACGATTTATGCGTAAGCGTGACGGCGCCGTCCTTTCCGCTTATAAAGTTTACGATATTCATAAAGAATTGCGCGTTGTTGGCGTTTTCCAGGTCGATAAAATAGTCGTCTATCAAAAAGTATCCGCCCAACACTATCACGCGGCTGGAAAACGGGGTGAATTCCTCAAAGCGGGTTTTTCTGCTTTCGACCGCCGTATTCAACCGCCCCTTCTCCGCCGTTGATTCGCTCCACCCGGAATTTCCTTCGCCTTCTATTTCTTCAAAGGGATAGACAAAGGCGTCGTCGTATGAAGTCAGCAACGCTTTTGTTTCTATGTTCGACTTGGCTTCGTAGACAAGGTTTATCGGTCGGATAAGCTCGCCGTAAATCTTATAATTTGAGTTCAGACTCGAAGAATATTCGCCGGCCGACGGTTCAAAATGCTGGATTCGGTTGCTCCCGGCGATAATCGAGGTGTTTTCGTCGGGCTGAACGACGTATCCGTCGCCTATTTCTATGCCCCAGTCATACAGGAACGAATCTAAGCGCGGCGTTTCAACCGGAACCATCAAAGGAATAAAAATCAGCGTTTTACCGTATTCCCCGCCGTTGTCGAGCCAAGCGTCAAGTTTCGCCAACGCCGGTTCGCTCAAATCGCTGTTGGGCGCGTTCAAAAGTATAAAATCCATATCGGAAGGGATTTCGTCCGTGAGCAAATTGAGCTTTTGGACAATGTATGAATTAAAGTCGAGAAGCCCGGACAGGCTCGCGTTATCCGGTTCGCCGTAACCATCGCTTATTCCGAAGGCAACGGGGTTGGTATTGGTAACGGACAAAAACGCCGACAAAAGCGCGCTTTCGGCTGAAGCGCCGTAATCGGCGTACACCGCGCTCGACAACCCGTACATCATGTAAACCTGATATTCTTCCGCGCTTATCCTGTTATCCTGATAATCGTAATAGGTGACGGAAACATAGTCCTCGGCGCTGAGAACCTTGCTTCTCCCCGTGTTTTGGGATTCCACGATGAGCGAGGTTTCCGTAAGGTTGCCGCCGTACCCGCTCGCGAAAACGGGGTTGGTCATCAAATCCGTATATTCTACCGAAACACGC
>JAIRWE010000110.1 GCA_031253365.1 Oscillospiraceae bacterium
AACTTACGGACGACGAGTTCGCGCAGATTAAGCGGCATTGCGTCGAGGGCGAGCGTATTATCGACAGAATAATCAGCGAAACGAAGGACGACGGTTTTTTGCTCCGCGCCAAGATGTTCGCGGGTTATCACCACGAAAAATGGGACGGTTCGGGTTATCCGAGGGGGCTTTCGGGGGAAAGTATTCCGCTTGAAGGCAGAATTATGGCGAGTGCGGACGTGTATGACGCGCTCGTGTCGGAACGCCCGTATAAGAAGCCGTTTACCCACGAACAGGCGGCGGAGATTATCGGAAAAGACAGCGGCGCGCATTTCGACCCCAAAATCGTGGGGGCGTTCCTGAGCGTCGCGGATGATTTTTACGCGGAGTCGATAAAGGTGGATACATGAGGAAGATTTTGAAAAGGCTTTCCGGCGCCGCGTTCGCCGCGGCGCTTTTGTTTTCGTGGCAGGCGGCTTCAATAACCGCGCGGGGCGAGGAAACGCCCCGGCGCGACGACTTCGTCGGTCATTTTCTCGCGCGGTATGTGACGACGTTTCTGAATATGGGCAACAACCGCTTCCCCAGCGACGAGTCGAACGCCGTTTTGCAGACGGGCGACGGCTATATGTGGTTCGGCGGCTATAACGGTCTTTACCGGTACGACGGCGCGAAGTATACGGTGTGGGACGCCGTTTCCCCCGGCGGTTTCGGCAGCCAGAACATACGCGCGCTTTACGAAGCCGAGGACGGCACGCTTTGGATAGGGACCAACGACAAGGGGCTTGTCGCCTACCGAAACGGCGCGTTTGAAATCTATGACAGGACGGCGGGGATACCCTCGAACACAATCAGGGATATTGCCGAGGACGCCGACGGCGGGATATACTGCGGAACGCCCGAGGGGATTTTTTACGTGGGGCGCGACGGGAGCGTAAACCTCGTGCCTCTCGATACCGATATAAGGCAAGCCGTCGTTTCGCTGTGCTTCGACGGGGGCGGAAACCTTTACGCCGTGCTCAACGGCGGCGAACTTTTTGTTTTGACCGGGGACGGCGCGACGGTAAGGCGCCCCCATTCGTCGCCGGTTCATTCCGTCGGTTGCGTTTCGGACGGCCGCGTGATAGCCGGCACGCGCGACGGCGAGGCGTTGATTTTACGGTTCGGCGGCGGCGGATTCACGCTCTCGGAAGAAAAAACCACGCCCCTCGCGAACATCTCGTCCGTCTATGAGGATTCCAACGGCTATATTTGGCTGACTTCGGAAACGGGCGTCGGCTTTCTGGACAATTCGGGGAGCTATCGCCATGTGGGAAACCCGGGCGGAGCGGGATTTTTCAGCGATATATGCGAGGACTATCAAAACGGGTACTGGATTACCGCCACGCGGGGCGGTATAACGAAGCTGACGGTCGGCGCGTTCTCCGACTTTAACGCTTTGCTGTACACCGAAACCGGCTCCGCGAACGCCGTTTTCATGGATAATGACGACGTTTACATCGGGACAAACGACGGGCTGTTCGCCGTCGACAAAAGCGGGAGACCCATACACACCGAGTTGACGGGCATGATTGACGGCCGCGTGCGGGGGATTTCCGGCGATACCCGGGGCAACGTATGGATTTGCGTGTACTCCGAACTCGGCGTAATCCGCTACGACCCGAAAACGAAGAGCGTCAAAAGCTGGACGGACGCGGACGGCATGACAAGCGAAAGGACGCGCGTCGCCCACGAACTCGCGAACGGCGTTATGGCGGTCGGCACGGCGGAGGGTATCAGTTTTATCAAAGGCGACGAGGTAATATCCGCGAACGAGGCTTTCGAGACAAACGCGTTCATCGAATTACCGGAAATCATGGTGCTTTCGCTGGTTTCCTCAACCGACGGAACGCTGTACATAGGCACCGACGGCGACGGGGTGTACGCGATTAACAAAGAGGGAACCGTCCGCTACCGCGAGGAGGACGGCCTTACGGGCGGCGTGGTTTTGCGGATGCTTTCAAACCCGAACGACAACGGCGTGTGGGTCGCCGCGTCGCCGGGTCTTTGCTATATCGACGGCGACGGCAAAACCGCGCGCGTCATAAATAAAGTTCCGCCCTACACTTTTCTCGACGCGCTGCGGTACAAGGACGACATCGTTTTGCTCACGTCGGGAATGATTATACGAACCGACGCGGAAAAATTGCTCGTGCCGGAATTTCCGTTCGCGCACACGTCCGTCGGGCAGGCGTCCGGGCTTACCGTTCAAATCAGCGCGAACGCGCGGAACATGATTGCGGATAACGGGGACCTGTATTTTTGCACCGACGCCGGCGTCAGCATATACAGCTTTGAAAGCGTGAAGGAGCATTTCGTGCCTTACGCGGGTATAGCCGCCATTGAAATCGACGGCAGGGAATATTCCGACTTTCGCGGCGTGGTGAAGATTCCTCGGGACGCCAACCGTATTACGTTTGAAATGTCCTTGCTCTCCTTCGGGTTAACCGATGATACGGTTCTGGTGTATATGCTTTCGGGGCAGAGCA
>JAIRWE010000135.1 GCA_031253365.1 Oscillospiraceae bacterium
GTGCTGGGAATAGACGAGTTTTCGCGCAGGGATTTTTACAGAAGGAGGAAGCGGTTCATCGCCGGGATAGCGGCTCAGTTGGGGTTGACCCAATTCGAGGATTGACGGCTACACCATGAGCGCGCACATCTTCGATACGAAATCCGCGGGGTTTTCCACCGATATTCCCTCTATTAAAAGAGCCTGGTTGTACAGAATGTCGGCGTAAGTGCCGAGCGCATCCCTGTCGTTTTCATAAATCTCTTTCAATTTTCCGAAAATGGGGTGCGTCGAATTTATTTCCAGAACCTTGTCGGCTTTCGCCTTTTTGTCCGTAGGCATGGAGTTAAGGACTTTTTCCATCTGCGTGGAGAGCGCCCCGCTGCTTGAAAGGCAGACGGGGTGGCTTTTCAGCCGCCCGGAAACACGCACGTCGGCGACGCGTTCGCCCAGCGACTCTTTCATAAGCGTCAGCAGGGGCTTCGCGTCGTCGTTGATTTTTTTGATTTCCTCTTTTTCGTCGCCGTCCTCGATTTCCAAATCCGCGCTTTGAATCGACTTGAACGGCTTTTCGTCGTACTCGCCCAACATCTGCACGCAAAACTCGTCCACGTTTTCGATGAGGTAAAGTATTTCAAAACCCTTGTCCTTGAGCGCTTCCGTCTGGGGGAGCGCGTCGATACGCTCGAACGTTTCCCCGCAGGCGTAATAAATCGCGTCCTGATTTTCCTTCATGCGCGTTACATATTCCCCTATGGTGGCGTAATCCTTTTCGCTTGAGGAATAAAAGATGAGCAAATCCCGAAGGTTCTCGCTGTTCGCGCCGAACCCGTTGTATATCCCGAACTTTATCTGCGCCCCGAACGCCTTCCAAAACTCCTTGTATTTTTCGCGTTCGTTGTTGAGCATTTTTTTAAGCTCCGAGCGGATTGAGCGGTCGATGCTCTTCGCGATGACTTTAAGCTGCCTGTCGTGCTGCAGCATCTCGCGGGAGATGTTCAGCGACAGGTCCTCGCTGTCAACCAGCCCCTTCACGAAGGAAAAATGGTCGGGGAGCAAATCCGCGCATTTTTCCATAATCATCACGCCGCTTGAATACAGCTGCAAGCCCTTTTCGTATTCCTTGGTGTAATAGTCGAACGGCGCCTTTTTCGGAATGAACATCAACGCCGAATAGGTTGCGCTCCCCTCGGTTTTATCGTGAATCACGGAAACGGGCGCGGTATAGTCCATGAACTTGTCTTTATAAAAGCCGTGATAATCCTCCTCGCTCAACTCGGACTTGTTCCTTTTCCAGATGGGAACCATGCTGTTGAGCGTTTCCGTTTCGGTATAATCCTCATACTCGGGCTTGTCGTCGTCCTTCGTTTCCTCTTTCAGACGGGATTTTTTCATTTCCATTCTTATGGGATAGCGAATGTAATCGGAATATTTCTTGATAAGGTTTTTTATCCTGTACTGCTCCAAAAACTCGTCGTAACGCTCGTCGTCGGTGTTGTCCTTGATGTAAAGCGTGATTTCCGTGCCGACGCTTTCCTTGGAACACGAATCCACGGTGTAACCGTCGGCGCCTTCGGACGTCCACACGAACGCCTCCCCGTCGCCGCCGTAAGGCTTGGACTTCACGACCACTTTCTTCGACACCATGAACGCGGAATAAAACCCCACGCCGAACTGCCCGATTATGCTCATGTCGTCGGGGCTTTCGGAACCTTCGCCCTTATCCGGGATATCGTTTTTGAAATTCAGCGAGCCGCTCTGCGCGATTACGCCGAGGTTCTTTTCCAATTCCTCTTTGGTCATACCTATGCCGTTGTCGGTTACGGTGAGCGTTTTCGCCTCTTTGTCGGGGATGATGAAAATTTCAAACTCGCCGCGCGACAACCCCAAATTCTCGGTCATGGACTTATAGTACAGCTTGTCCGTCGCGTCGGAGGCGTTGGAAATCAATTCCCGCAGAAAAATCTCCTTATGTGTGTAAATCGAGTTAATCATTAACTCAAGCAGCCTTTTGGATTCGGCTTTGAATTGCTTTTTCGACATTGTTACCTCCCCTTTGTCTTTGTTTTAGCACTCGCAGGGTTAGAGTGCCAAAAATTATTATAGCAACTGTTTTCGCGTTTGTCAAGTGGATAATTGACAAAAAAATCAATATATGATAAAATTATCGCGGACAAAGGGGGTTTGGTATCCATGAACGCTTTTTCGGAAAGAATATCGTCGTTGCAGCCCGGGGCAATCCGTGAAATCCTGAAATTCACCGCCGACCCGTCGGTCATCAGCTTCGCGGCGGGCAACCCCGCCCCGGAGGCGTTCCCGGTTGAAACCGTGGCGAAAATAACCGCCGACATTATGAAAAACGAGCCGGTGTCGGCTTTGCAGTACGCCGTTTCGGAAGGGTACGCGCCGCTGCGCGATTGGCTCAAGGCGGATTTGGGCAAGAAAGGCGTGTTCAACGCCGAGGACGACGATATAATAATCACCGCCGGCGCGCAGCAGGTGACGGAAATCGTGACGAAGCTGATGTGCAACGAGGGGGAAACGATTATATGCGAAACGCCGACGTTCATAGGCTCGCTTAACGCTTTCCGTTCCTACAACGCGAAGCTGGTCGGCGTCCCTTCGGACGACGACGGGATTAACGCGGACAAGCTCGAAATCGCGCTTATGGACAACCCGAAGACGGCGTTCATTTATCTTATACCGAATTTTCAGAACCCCACCGGCAAAACCATGTCGCGGGAACGCCGCCGGGTGGTTTTGCGACTGGCGGAAAAATACAACGTCCTCATACTGGAAGACAACCCTTACGGGGATTTGCGTTTCACGGGGATAGACATTCCCTCGATTAAGGAATTCGACAAGAACCGCCACGTCGTCTACGCGGGGAGTTTTTCAAAGACGCTGGCGCCGGGGCTTCGCGTGGGGTTTATGTGCGGGGCGCAGAACATCGTCCAAAAAGCGGTGGCGTGCGTTCAGGTTTCGACCGTTCACACAAGCATACTGCCGCAAATGCTCACCTATAAGTTCGTGACGGAATATAATTTTGACGCGCATTTGGAGCGGCTTCAACAGATTTACAAAGAAAAATGCAAGTTAATGCTGGACGGCTTGAAGTTCGGTATGCCGCTGTCCGTCGAGTTCACCGAACCGGAGGGCGGTCTGTTCATTTGGGGGACGCTTCCGTTCGGCGATATGCGTTACTTCTGCGGGAAAGCGGCTGAAAACAAGGTGGCGGTGGTTCCGGGGAACGCGTTTCTCGTAAACGAAAAGGAAGAAAGTTTGTCGTTCAGGCTGAATTTCTCAACCCCGACGAACGAGCAGATTGAGCGCGGCGTCGAAATTCTCGCGCGCGTCGCGAAGACGATTTACAGATGACTGCCAAGGGAGGGGTTATGGAGAACAAAAAAATCATATTCAGCGGAATACAGCCCACGAGTACGCCGCATTTGGGCAATTATCTCGGGGCGCTGAAAAACTGGGTCGCGATGCAGGACGAATACGAGTGCGTGTACAGCGTGGTGGACTTGCACGCCGTAACCGTGCGCCAAGAACCCGCGAAACTGCGGGGGCAGATTGCCGAAACCTACGCCCTGCTTATGGCCATGGGCATCGACACCGAAAAGACCGTGCTTTTCGTGCAAGGACACAATCCGCACCACACGCAGCTCGCGTGGCTGTTGTCCTGCTACACCGGGTTCGGGGAGCTTTCCAGAATGACGCAGTTCAAGGACAAGTCCGAAAAACATTCCGAAAACATCAACGCGGGGCTTTTCACCTATCCCGTGCTTCAGGCGGCGGACATACTTTTGTATCAAGCCGACCTCGTTCCGGTGGGGGAGGACCAAAAACAGCACCTTGAGATTTCCCGCGATATAGCCGTGCGGTTCAACAATATTTACGGCGAGGCGTTTACCCTGCCGCAGGCGCATATTCCGCTCGGTTGCGGGAAAGTCATGTCGCTTTCCGAACCGCGCAGGAAAATGTCGAAGTCCGACGAAAATCCCCACGCCTGCATAAGCGTTTTGGACGACCGCGACACGGTCGTCAGGAAGTTCAAGCGCGCCGTCACCGACAGCGGCTCGGAAATAGTTTACCGCGAAGGCGACGACCTGAAAGCGGGAATCAACAACCTGATTTCGATATACGCCGCGGTTACGGGCAAGACGGTCGCCGAAACGGAAAAGGAATTTTCGGGCAAAGGGTACGGCGAGTTCAAATTGGCGGTTGGGGAAGCCGTCGCCGATATGTTCAAACCCGTTCGGGAGGAATACGCCCGCATAGCCGCCGACAAAACGCATCTGATTTCGCGCATGAGGGACGGCGCGGAAAAGTCCATGAAAATTTCCGCGAAAACCTTGAAAAAGGTTTGTAAAAAAGTCGGATTTTTGCAATTATAAACGCGAAAAATCGCCCCGCGCCCGTCGCGCGGCGATTTTTTTATGAATATCTAATCCAGTCGCCTAATCATTTGCAAGTAGCCGTCTTTTTCGTCGAGTTGCAAATACTCGAATCCATTTTTCTCGTAAAAGGAAACAACGCTTTCAATTTTTTGACATTCCAGCATTACAAACCTGCCGCCGATAATTTTTTGCGCGGCATAAACAGTTTTTATACACTCGTTAAAAAGCTCGGTTCCGTCAATATCTTCGGATAATATTCTGTCTTTTCCGAATTGCCCTATGAGTATAATTCCCACGGCTTTAACGTCTTTTGAGAACCCGTCAATACTTTTTATTGTACTCTTTGAAACTTTTTCGGTAAACGGCAGGGCTTTAAGCGAAAGCGTAAAATACCCCCGAAGCGCAATGCCGTTATCATCGAAAATCAAATATGAGCGGCTTCTGTTGCGTCGCTCAAAGTCAAAAGATTTTCGTTTCAGAAACATTTCAACATCCCTATCGCGGCAAGAAAACCGCGACACGGCGTCAAGAAAAAATTCAGATATATCACCGCGAATTATTTCTTGAAACGGGATAACCATGCTTCAACTTTCCTCTCGTTTTCTTTCCAGAAATCATCGGTGCCTTTCGGGCGCGGCGGCGCGGGCTTATTGAGAATTTCGACAAGACGGTCGGCAGCTTCTTTATCAATGACTATATTTTTATCGAACGTCGTCGTCGCCATCGGTTTCATCTCCTTTCATTGACTTTACAAATTCAAGTGAATTATATCACTTAAACTTTATTCTGTCAAGGTTTGTAAAAAAGTCGGATTTTTGCAGTTATAAACGCGAAAAATCGCCCCGCGCCCGTCGCGCGGCGATTTTTTTATAAATATCTAATCATCTGTAAATACTCGCCGTCGTCGCTTTTTTGAAGAAACGCGAAACCATTGCTTTCGTAGAAATTCACGACTTTCACATTATCCGCGCACTCCAAGAAAGCTATGCGGCTTCCGACAATTTTTTGAACTCTGTAAATATCGCTAATGGCGCAATCAAGGATAACGCAACCGTCGATTAACAAGTATGTACGGCTCTTGTTTCGCTTATCAAACTCAAGAGCCTTTTCTTTCAGAAAAATTTCCACCTCTTTATCTTGACAGATAAAATTTTCAAGCGCATTTAAAAATTTTATTTCTTCTTTTCGTCGGATAACTTCCCGGACTGAAATTTTTCCCACCATCCTTTTGAATCCCTTTCAATTTTTTCCCAGTCATACATAGGCTCGTAAGGCTTGCGCGGCTTTTCCATTTCGGCGATTAGCCTGTCGGCGGCTTCTTCGCCTATTATTATTTCTTTGAAAAATGTTTCTGTCGCCATCGGTTTCATCTCCTTTCATTGACTTTACAAATTCAAGTGAATTATATCACTTAAACTTTATTCTGTCAAGGTTTGTAAAAAAGTTCGGATTTTTGCAATTATAACGTTTGACTTTTGTGAAAATTCATAGTATAATGTTCTCAATGATTAAATTTTGAGGAGGAACACATTATGGCAAAATTAAAGGAACTGCTTGACAGCCGTTCAAATACTTTCTTGATGACGGAGGCCGAAAAAGAAGCGGAGAGGCAGCGCAAAATATCCGAAATAGCCGAACAGGTCTGGAAGGAGCTGTACGGCGTGTTCGCCAACCTTACCGACGAGGAATTGGCGGGTACGGTTATAGTTTCCATACGCCTTGATAATTCCGGCAATTTTATTTACACCGTTTCCTGCGACCCCGAATGTACGCCCCACGCGGTTATCTCCGCCCATAAATGCCCGGCGGAGGATTTGCGGGACGCGCTGGACCACGCGTTCGTCCTCGCGCAAATCGACAGTATCCCCACGAAACGCTGCGGTTATATCTGGCAGTTTATCTATTCCCCGGACGACGACGAGGACGCCTCTTCCGGCGAGATGACCACCGACCTGTCGCAGGGGTTTTACCCGGACGACGCGTTTGTCCAGAAAGTCGCGAAACTGAAAGAGCGTTACGCGGAAGCGGACGGCGTCGCCATTAACGCCATCGTCTCGGTCGGATACGACAGCCTGGAAGAACTGAAAAAGCAGCTTAAAAAAGTCAACTCGGAAACCAAGAACGAGGAAAAGCCGGAACGCGAGCGGTTGTCCAACGCCATGGGCGCGTTCAACGCCAAGCGTGCGAACGAGCTTGAATCGGTGCTGAAAGAAGCCTTTGACTTAATGGACGAGCTGACCAAAGGCAAGTAATACCTTATGGCAATCGACAAAAGGGTGAGTACGGGGCTTGACGGTCTTGACAACGTAATCGATATGCTGAGGCTGGGCGACAACGTCGTGTGGCAGGTGCAGTCCGTCGAGGATTACCTTCAAGTGGTGAAGCCCTACATAAGGCAGTCCAAGAAAGACGGTCGCAGGTTGGTTTATTTCCGTTTCGGAACCCACAAGCCTTTAATGGGGGAGGACGAGCCTTCCGTCGTGTACAAAACGGACGCGTCGGAGGGCTTTGAGGGCTTTGCGGCGAAGGTTCACGACATTATCGAACGGGAAGGGCTTGAGGCTTTTTATGTTTTCGACTGCCTGAGCGACCTTTTGCAGTTTTGGTATTCGGATTTGATGATAGGCAATTTTTTTCGCGTCACCTGCCCGTTCCTTTTCCGGCTGGACACTGTCGCCTATTTCGCGCTTTTACGCGGCGTCCACACCCACGCCACGATTGCGCGCATACGTGAAACCACGCAGCTTCTCCTCGATATTTACGGCGCCGACGGGAAAATCTACGTTCACCCGCTTAAAGTCTGGGAGAGATATACGCCCACCATGTTCTTCCCCCATTTAATCGAAGGCGAAAACGCGGTTTCGGTCACCGCCAGCGCGGACGCCGCCATGCTGTTTTCGGGAATGGGGAAAAGCGTCCGCCCGCGCGATTATTGGGAAGTCAACCTCGAACGCGCCCATCTCGCCGTTGACAGCGACGAGGAAACCCGCTCCGAAATCAAGAAACTTCTCATAAGCCTGATAATCGGCAAATCCCCGCGCATAGCCGAACTTGCCGACAGGTATTTTTCATTGCGCGACATTCTTGACATAGCGTCGAGGGAGATAGGGACCGGCTTCATCGGCGGGAAAAGCGTCGGTATGCTCATAGGGAGGAAAATCCTCGAAAAGGACGTTCCCGATGAAACGAAAAACCGCCGCGAACCCCACGATTCCTACTATCTGGGTTCGGATATTTTTTATACCTATATCGTGCAGAACGACTGGTGGGAGCTGCGTTGCAAGCAGAAAACCCCCGACGGTTACTTTTCCCTCGCGCCGGAGTTTCGGGAAAAACTGCTCGGCGGGAAATTCCCCGACATAATCAAAGAGCAGTTCGTCGAAATGATGGAGCATTACGGGCAGTCGCCGATAATCGTGCGTTCAAGCTCGCTTTTGGAGGACAACTTCGGCAACGCTTTCGCGGGGAAATACGAGAGCGTTTTTTGCGCCAACCAAGGCGCGCCCGAGGAACGCTTCGCGGCGTTTGAACGCGCCGTCAAGACGGTTTACGCCAGCGCCATGAGCGACGACGCGCTGACTTACCGCCAAAGCCGCGGACTCGCCGACATGGACGAGCAGATGGCGATTTTGGTGCAACGCGTTTCGGGGGACCATTACGGCGATTTGTTTTTTCCGCACGCGGCGGGGGTGGGACATTCCTCCAACCTTTATGTCTGGAACAAGGACATGGACCCGAACGCGGGTATGCTACGCTTGGTTTTCGGGCTGGGAACCCGCGCCGTTGACCGCGTTTCCGGCGACTACGCGAAAATCGTTTCGCTTGACTGCCCCGAAAAGGGCGTTCCCGTCGCTTACGGCGACGAGAGGAAGTTTTCGCAGCACAAAGCCGACGTACTCAATCTCAGGGAAAACGTTCACACGGAAATATCCCTCGACAGCCTGCGCGACATTAACCTTAAAACCGATAAAAGCATTTTTTTCAGCGTCGATACGGCTTTGTTGTCGCGTATGCGCGAGTCGGGCGCGCAAAACCGCGCCGAACCGCAAATTCTCGACTTCAAAAAGCTGCTCACAAAGACCGATTTCCCCGCCGCCGTAAAGACGATGCTCGACGCGCTTGCCGCCGCTTACGACTACCCCGTGGATATCGAGTTTACCGCCAATTTCAACTCAAACGGCGATTTCAGGTTTAATCTGCTTCAATGCCGCCCACTGCAAACCAAGGGGCTGGGCAGAGCCGTCGGCATACCCGAATACGAGGCGAACGACGTTTTCTTTTCGTCGTCGGGAAATTTTATGGGCGGCAACGTCAGAATCCCGATAGATTACGTGATTTTCGTAAGGGCGGGCGAGTACCTTGAACTCCCCGAGCGCGAGAAATACAACGTCGCGCGGGTAATCGGCGAGTTGAACCAAAAGCTGAAAGGCAAAAGCAACCTGCTGGCGGGACCGGGAAGGTGGGGGACGACCACGCCGTCGCTCGGGGTGCCGGTGCATTTCAGCGAACTGTGCAATATGAGCGCCATGTGCGAGATTTCGTACCGCAAGGGCGGGCTTATGCCGGAACTGTCGTTCGGGAGCCACTTTTTCCAGGATATTGTGGAATCGGGAATCTTTTACGCCGCCGTCCTCGAAGGGGAGGAAGGCGTCGAGTTTCGCCCCGAGTATATTTTGAATAAGAAGAATCTGCTTACCGAAACGCTTTCGGACAAAAAGGAATGGGAGCGGGTGATTCATCTCGCGCGCTTCGGCGCTTCCGAAGGCGCTTTGACGCTGTATTCGGACATAACGAGCCAAAAGGTTTTATGCGTGGGGCAGGGATAGCGTTAAGAAGGGGTTGCGCCGGATATGAGCAGCGAGAAATTAGTTAAGTGGTGGATATTTTGTATTTATTTGGCGGCGTCGGAGTTTAAAGTTTTGGAGTCGACGGTTTACGCGTGGTTTACCGAATACGGCATATTTGAGTACACGGAAGAAAATTATGAAACTTTGCACACTCAAAGCGCGGAGTTTGTGTTGGGTTCCATACTTGAAAAATTAAGAAGGAACGGGTTTTCAGAGGTACCCTTATGAGTAACGCGGACGCCGTTTTATTTCACGGCAGTAATTTATGCGTGACCGAACCGAATTTGAGGTACAGCCGGAAATGTTTGGACTTCGGGAGCGGGTTTTATACGACGAATATACTTAATCAAGCGCGTAATTGGGCGATAAGCGTAGCCAACGAAAGAGGCGGGACGCCTTACGTTACTTCTTATCTGTTCAAACGAAACAATTTAAACGGCAAATCATTTCGCGGGGTGTCAAAAGAATGGGCGTGGTGCATAGTCGCGTACAGAATGGCGGCGAGAACGTGCAGTCCCAAAATGGCGGAAATTTTTAAGAAACGCAGAGATTTTTTCAGCGTATACGATTACATAGAGGGCGAGGTCGCCGACGACGATGTTTTTGACTCCGTTGAGCGTTTCTGTTCGTTCTTGTCCTTGTGCAAGACCGAGAAAGATTTGGAAATGTCATTGGGCATATTGGTCAACGATATAAAGAGCAAAGGGAAGAACCATCAGCTGTGCTTAAAAACTCGGAAAGCAATCGACGCGTTAGAGCACGTAAAGGCGGGTGACGTTGATGTACAGAACACCGAGCGCGGAAACCCAAAAAACAGTGAGCGAACTGGTGGCGCTTAAAATATGCGAAGCGTTGAAAGTTTCTCCCAAAGAGGCGTTGGGGTTGTGGTATTCCTCGCAAACGTACCGGAAATTCGTCAGCCCGCGCTTTAATATAGCCAGAGAGGGCGGCATGGCGATGGTCGAGCGTTTGGCGATTGAATGGGACAGCCGACCGCTTTACGCGATAATCAAGGATTTGTAATAGGGTACCTCTAAAAACCTACTTTCGGCGATTTTCGGCGAAAATTTTGCCGTACCGTAAAATCCCGTCGGCTTCACGCCTTTTCAAAATCCACCGTTCCCGTCGGAACGCCGCACCCCGCACACCTCACCCTTATCCTGTCGCCCGTCACGAACCTGTCCCCCGTGAAGTCGTTCGCCACGGCTATATCGCCGATTAGCCTGTACCCGCCGTTATACGGCAGCGCAACGCGCCCCTCGACGGTGTTCGGGAGCATGACGAAGACGCTGTTTTCGGTAACGCCGGAAATAATCCCGTCGAATTCCTCCCCGACGCGGGGGGACATATATTCCGCAGCGTAAAATCTGCGGCAGTCGCGTTCGGCGGCGACGGCGCGAAGCTCGGTTTCGCTTGACGCGGCGGCGGCTTCCTCGGTGAATCTGCCGTATTTCTTTTTCAATTCCTTTTCGCCCGATATGAACGAGGACAGGATTCTGTGAACGCTCAGGTCGGGGTAGCGGCGTATCGGCGAGGTGAAATGCGTGTATTCCCTCATCACCAGCCCGAAATGCCCCAGCGGTTTTACGTCGTAGCGCGCTTTTGCCATCGCGCGCAGAACCGCCATATTCACAACGTCGAACTTATCGGAACCGCGCGCGGCTTCAATGACCGCCGAAAGCGACGGCGCCGTGGGTTTCAGATTATCCGCGCTTATTCCGAGGGCGTTGAGCGTTTCGGAAAGGCGTGCCGTTTTTTCCGCGGCGGGCGGTTCGTGGACGCGGTACACGAACGGCAGCTTTTCCTTCATGGCGAGGCGGGCGGCGGCGTTGTTGGCAAGCAGCATAAATTCCTCGATTATCCCCTCCGAAACGCCGTTCTCGCGCCTTTTTATGTCAAGACATTCGCCGTTTTCCCCGCAGATAATCTTGCTTTCGGCGACGCAAAGCGCGGGGGAACCCGCTTCGGCGCGATTTTTTTTCAAAATGTCCGCCAATTCCGCCATGACCGGAATTTGCCCCGCCGTTTCGGCGTATTTTTTTATGACGGCTTCATCGGCTTCCCCTTTGAGAAGGGCGTTCACCTCGCCGTAAACGCCCTGCACCCGCGAGCGTATGATTGTCTTTTTGAACTCGAACGATTTCAGCTCCCCGTTCTCCCCCACCAGCATAAGGCAGGAAAACGCCGCTCTGTCGCAACGCGGGTTAAGGGAACAAATGCCGTTGGATAACCGCTTCGGGAGCATGGGAACGACCATATCCGCGATATACACGCTCGTCCCCCGCTTGAACGCCTCTTTGTCAAGCGCGCTTTTGAAGGCGACGAAATGCGAAACGTCCGCGATATGCACCCCCAGCCCGTACCCCCCGGGAACGCGCCGTATGCTTACCGCGTCGTCGATGTCCTTGGTATCCTCCCCGTCTATGGTGAAAACGGGGATATGGCGCAAGTCAAGGCGTTCGGGCGAACGCGGCTCGTTTTCGCAGACATACTCCGCCTCCCTCAAAACGTCGTCCGGAAAGCCGACCGTTATGCCTTTTTCTTCCAAATAAGCGTTCGCGCATACCCTCGCGCTTGACGACGACCCGTAAACGGCGGATATGTCCGCGACGTGTCCGTCGTGGCTTGAACCGCGCCTTTTAATCGTGAACCGAACCTTATCTCCCGCTTTCGCGCTTACGGAGCGTTTTGAAATTTCAAGCGGTCGCCGCGAGCCGAAACTGTCGGATTTCAGATACAAGCCGCCGTATTCCCCGTCCACGACCGTACCCGTAAGCGTATTCCCGCTTTCGGTAATCACGCGCAGCAGCCTGGCTTCTTTCATGCTTTCGCTGTCGCGGGCGGGAGCGGTAACCGTAAAAATCGCGGTGTCCCCGGGGATTCCGCCGCCTAAATCGCGCCCCGAAACGAAGTATTCCTCGTTCGTCGAAACGTCCCTGACGAAGCCGTGCGTGCGCAAAACCCGTATAATCTCCCCCTCGAACGTGTTTCCGCCGAATCCCGCGCGCGGCGCGCGAGCCGAAGTTTTCGGCGGTTTGCCGTTTTTCTTTCCCATTGAGTGTCCCCCGAAAAAAAGCGGGGGGCGCCAAGCGCCCGCCCGCCGATTTGTTGCTTGATTATTCCGTGCCGCCGTCGTCGTCGCCGATTGTATCGTCGTCGTCGCCGATTGTGTCGTCGTCGTCGTCGCCGATTGTATCATCGTCGTCGTCGCCGATTATGTCGTCGTCGTCGCCGATTGTATCGTCGATTATACCGTCGTCGCCGGAACCGGCTCCCGTACCCAGCCCGTCGGGGAAATGCACGCCGACGATGCTTACCGCCATCGCCACCACGAAGAAAAGCACCGCCGCCGCGGTCGTGAACCGTTTCAGCTTAATTTCCTTGGTGCGCCCCATGTTGCGCTGGTAATAGTTGTCGGAGCTTGAACCCGTTATGGATTGCGACATCCCCCTTTTCGAGTCCTGCATAAGAACGATGACGATTATGAATATGCACGATATGATAAGCAGTATCGCGCTTACTGTTTCGTAAATTCCCATTGGTTCCTCCTGTGTGTGTCGAAAGTACGGGCACGCGGACTATTATAGCACATGGCGGCGGGGCTTGTCAAGCGTTTTGTCGGCGTTTCGGGAAAATTTTCGGGGAAAATTACTTTCCGCTAACTATGTCGTTCCACATGGTTTTATGCCGGAATTTGATTGTTTCATCTGTTTTCATACATTCGACGTAACAATCAATAAATTCCGCAGGGTCATTCAACAAGCGCAAATAATATTTCAACGTTGTATAAACGCCGTTGACGATAACTTGACAACCGTGTATTTGCGCTATCCTCTGTATTTCAGCGTTAATACCATCCCAATCCGCGCCATCCATATTTGCGGTAGTCAGCAAATAATACCTGTCTGTATTGTGTATTTTGAATTTTTCATATGCGTCGGCAACAAGCCCGCGAGTAATAACTATCTCGTGTTTTATTTCCACTCCCTCAAAAGCGGAATCATCGGCGTTGTTTACGTCAATATCGCCGATTCGTCCCGAACGATAATCCGCAGAATGATGATTTTCCAAAGAACACAAAACTTTATCTTTATAACGTCTTACCTGTTTCATCATACACTGATAAGCCGCATATACCGCAAGTGTAGGCAACCTCGAAGCCCCTGAAAGGTCTTTATAGTTTGCTGTAAAATGCCTTTCTAAAAGCGTGATTGTTGCCGATATCGACAAAGTATGCGGTTTTGCAAGCTCAACTTTCAGATTGTCGCGTTGCTTTATCAGCAATACGAACATATACAGCAGGACATCTCCCGCGCTGACGCCTTTTTCTTGAACCTTGTCAATAATGGTTAAAAATGCCGTCTTTGCCTCTTTTGGCGTAATCTTCCCCGGATAATTCAGCATATACGGGTGTGCTTGTTCAAGCGAACGGGTCAGCCAACCGGACTCAGCCATTGAGGGGAAAGATACGTTCTTCATAAAAGGAGTAACATAATTTTGGTCAATAACGCGACCGGCGAAGCCACCGCTTAATCCCGCTTGATGGTAGCGAATATCTTGTTCAGGCACAGCCAATTTGTGAACAAGCAAAGTTGTTAAAACCGTTACCATACCCTTGTTGTGTTCAGACCGTGAAACAATATATTCGACGTGTCGTTTAACTTCACCATCAAGCAAATCAAAAGTAGCCGTTTTATCAAAAGCTAAATTAAGCGCGGCATCGTATGTTTGCCGTAGCAATTCGGAGTGTGTCATATTGAGTTTCCTCCCCCGAAAAATATTGTTCGTTAAGCGCTGCGGAGACGGCGGATGTCATGAGAACGCACACGGAGTTGCCAATCTGTTTATATTGCTCACCAACAGCCGACGGACGAACAAATTCATTTGGAAAACCCATTATTCGGAAACATTCGTCAATAGTCAGCTTGCGAACTCGATTGTCGGGGGTTAATATCCAAAATCTCCCCGAAGTTTCCTGCGAGGGTAAAGTGGGGTGTATTCCCATCGCCGAATATATGCGGTTAGGTTGTTTGTGAACCCGTGATAAGTGTTCCGTCCCCGGGCGAACTCCAACCTTTCGGATTGATTTATTTCTGTACCCGACGAAAAACAAGCCTGATTTCTTTTGAATTGTCGGATTTTCAATAAGCGTATAGTCCTTTTCTTCCAAGTATTCAAAATCCCCTGACTTATCGAGGAAGTCGGCTAAAACGGGGCGGGGAACTTTTTTTATTTTACTGAAATCGAAAACCTTTCTCTTTGACGCAATTATAATGACACGTTCGCGGTTTTGCGGCACTCCGTAATCGGCGGCGTTAAGCAAGCGCCATTCGGGAACATAGCCTAAAGCGCGCAATTTGCTCAACATTGTTTCAAGAGTATTCCCGCCGTCGTGATGAATAAGGTGTTTTACATTTTCCAAAAATACAACGCGCGGTTGCCTTTTTTCTATGAAACGGCAAATTTCAAAAAACAAAGTCCCTCTATCGTCCGCAAACCCCTTTTGCTTACCCGATATACTGAATGGTTGACAAGGAAACCCCGCGCACAGAATATCAAAATCCGGCACATCGTTTTCCGAAATATCTTTTATATCCCCTTGTGGAATTTCCCCAAAATTGGCGTTATATGTACGCCGACATTCAGAGTTAATATCACAAGAAAAGACGCACTCAAACCCGACCGTTTCCATACCCAGCCTAATGCCGCCTATTCCGCAAAACAAGTCAATAAATTTTATTCTGCTCAATTGCGTACAGCCCCCTTTCATAAGCATATAAATACACCGGATATTGTATCACAAGCTCGAATGAAACGCAAGACGTTTTATGAATTTTTTCGCACCGCAATGTTTTCATGCGGCGTTTCGGGTTCTTTTACGGTCGGGCGTCCGTATCAGCCTTCTTTTTCCTCTTTACGCCCATGAACCTTCTCGCAAGCGGCATAAGCGTTTTGAACCAAAGCGGTTCCATACGCTTCACGACGATTTTGAGCGAATCCCGCACGGGTATGCTTTGCGGGCAGCGCGGTTCGCATTTGCCGCAGCCCGCGCAGGAGCTCGCCAACCCGCGATTTGACATTAAGGCGCCCGTGTTCATGACGTATTGGTTTATTCCGCGCTTCCTCAACCAACCCCGGGAAGCGTTGTAGGACGCTAAACAGCCCGGAATATTCACGCCGAAAGGGCAGGGCATACAGTAACCGCAACCCGTGCAGGGTATCTTGTTTGAAGCCTTGAAAATTTCGGCGACCTTTTCAATCACGCCGTTTTCCCGCTCGGTGAAGGCTTCCTCCGTTTCCGCCGCGGCTATGTTCTCGCGCAGTTGCTCGGCGGTCTTCATTCCGGAAAGCAAAAGCGTGATTTCCTCATGGTTCCAAAGCCACCCGAGCGCCCAAGCCGCCGGGGAAACGGACGGCTTCGCCTCCCTCATAATCTTTTCCGCCTCTGCCGGGAGTTCGCGGGCTAAAAGACCGCCGCGCAAAGGCTCCATTATAAACACCGGGATTCCCTTTGACGCGGCGTATTTCAGCCCTTTCAGCCCGGCTTGGTTGTTCACGTCGAGATAATTGTACTGGATTTGGCAAAACTCCCAGTCGTAAGCGTCGACCAGCCCGATGAAGTCGTCCTGTTTTCCGTGGAACGAAAAGCCGATTTGCCTGATTTCGCCCCGCTCCTTTTTTTCGGCGACCCATTCCTCGGCGCCCGCTTCGCGCAGTTCCCGCCATTGCTCGGGGTTGTTGAGCATATGGAACAGATAATAGTCGATATAATCCGTTTTCAGCCCGGCAAGCTGCTTGCTGAAAATCTTGTCGAAGTCCTTGCGTTCGCGGCACATGAACGGCGGAATCTTGGTGGCGATTTTCACCTTCTCCCTCAGACCGCTTTTCGCGAAAAACCGCCCCAACGCCGCCTCGTTCCCCGCGTACATATAGGCGGTGTCGAAGTAGTTTATCCCGGCGCCGACCGCTTCGGCAAGCAGTTTTTCCGCCGCTTCGGCGTTTTTCGGCAGGCGCATACACCCGAACCCGAGAACGGACAGCTCGTTTCCGTATTTGTCTGTTTTGTATCTCATAATACCCTCCTCAGCCGCCCGCGATTGCTTTGAACAATTCCCCGCCGTCAACCGCGACCGCCCTTATCTTCGCCCCCAAAGCCGCCCCCGCTTCGGCGGGCGTCACGTCGTCGAGGAATTTCCCGTCCGCGTTGAGCGTGTTCGCCCCTATGAGCAGTTCGCCGCCTATATCCCTCCCGCGAAGCTGCCTGATTATGTCCCCGCCCGTCAGCAGCCCCGAAACCGTGACGCTTTCGCCGAAAAACTCGTTTTTTACCGCGAACACGTTCGCCCGCTCCCCGACAAGCTCCTTTATCATTCCGAAGGCGGCGGTTCCCGTGACGACCGAAACCTTCCGCCCCGCCGCCGCGAAAGCCCCGCGCCCCGCCGCCGCTTTCGCGAAACCGCGCTTCAAATACGCGCACATACCCACGCCGTTCTCATACTGCGGGAAGTCGCCGTAATACCCGTATTCGGGGAGCGGCAGCCCGGCGATTAAATAAAACTCGTCGGCGGCGTATACCCGTTCGTACCTTTCCGTCGCCGCGACGACCGCCCTCGCCCCCTTCGCGTCGTAAGGGCGCAAAACCGGCAGACGGGCGCGGAACCGCGTCAGCCCCGCCGGGACGCAGGCGACGCTCCTGACCGCTTCGAGCGCGGTCAAGTCGTCGAGGGTGCGCGTTAATCGCGCGCCGTCGTTGATTTCGCGGCAAAGGACAAGCTGGCAGTTCATTTGGACGCCCGCCTTCGCGAACCGGTAAAGCGTGTCCAACGCCCGCCCCGAGTTCGGGTTGCCCATCATCTTTACGCGCAGCGACGGGTCGGTCGTATGGACGGATACGTTCACCGCAGTCCGCATTTTGATAATCCTGTCGGCGTCCTTTTCCGAAAGGTTGGTCAGCGTGATGTAATTACCCTGCAAAAAACTCAGCCGCGAATCGTCGTCCTTGAAATAAAGCGAGCCGCGCAGCCCTTTCGGAAGCTGGTCGACAAAGCAGAACACGCAGTTGTTGCGGCAACTCTCGCGCGGCGACATCAGCCAGCTCTCGAACTCAAGCCCCAAATCGGCGTATTCGCGCTTCTTCACGCGAATTTCGAGCGCGGAGCCGCTTTCGTCCTCAAGGGACAGCGCGAGCTCACGCGCCGTCGAATAAAAGCGGTAGTCGAGCACGTCGCGGATAGGGTTGCCATTGATTGCCAAGAGTGTCCAGCCGCTTTTCAGCCCGTGCCTTTCAGCGGGGGAGCGCGGAGCCACGCCCGTTATTTTGACAGCCACCGGGTTCATCCTTTCCCAGGAACCATGCCGATCCCCGTTAAAACAAGGGTCGGCGTAGCTCACCCGTTCCGGCCGCCTTTCTGTGGAGAAAGGTGAGAAACAGGCGCGTATAGTAATGAACAAAACAAG
>JAIRWE010000162.1 GCA_031253365.1 Oscillospiraceae bacterium
GTTTACCCGGTTTGTTGAGTATCAAATCGCTGACGGTTATTTTTCCCACGTCGTGAAGCTGCGCCGACGGAAGCAGCAAGGATATATCCCAACCGGACATTTCATCGGCGTAAACCCCGGTTCTCATAAGCTCGTTTACGAGAAGCTCCAGATACTTTTGCGTCCGCGAGATGTGCCCGCCCGTCACCTTGTCGCGGCTTTCAACCAAGTCCGCAATCACTTTTATCGTCGCGTTATGGATATTGCGCACGGAACGCAGGCTTTCCTTGATTAACCTGTCCGTTTCGATGTGCGTTTCTATCCTTTTGAGCAAAACGGGAGGCGAAAACGGCTTGTTGATAAAATCAAGCGCCCCCATCTCGAAGCCGCGTATTTCAAAATCCGCGTCGTGCTTCGCCGTGAGGAACACGACGGGTATGGAGCTTAACTTCACGTCCGCTTTCAGCGCCGACATAGCCTCGAAGCCGTTCATCTCCGGCATCTCAACGTCCAAAAGAATTAAATCCGGGGTAATCCTCTCCAAAAGTTTGAACATCTTCGCGGCGGAAGGCAGCGTGAATGTTTCATAAACATCGCTCAACGCGGCTTGAATCGCCATCAGGTTGGTGTCGCTGTCGTCCGTGATAAAGATTGTTTTCATAAAGTCAACCTCCGAGGGCAACCCCCGAAAACCCCTGTCGTTTCGGCGCGGCAGGGGTTTTTACGGTCGGGTGTTTCTACAACAACGATTTCGGGTCGTACTTCGCCTTGACAAGCACCTTATCGCCTTTTTCGCTCACTTCCGACTTAAAGACGTCCTGCCATTCCCGCGACGTGTAGTCCTCCACGGAAACGGTGATGTAGGTGTCGCCGATACCAAGCGTGTCCATAACGGCTTTTTTGCAGGCTTGGGCGATTTGCTCCTTTTGGCTGTCGCTTCTGCCTTTCAGCATTTTTACCGACACGTGCGGCATAATCCTTCCTCCTTTATGATGTCTATTATCTTACCGAGGGAATCCACTTTCCGAAACGCCATCCTTTCGACCTCCTTCGGAATGTCGAGCATATCCTTCACGTAAACGCACCTTATCCCCGCCGAAACGGCGGAGGACACGCCGTTTTCGCTGTCTTCGACAGCTATACATTCGCCGCGCCCGAACCCCGTTATCTCCGCGGCTCTGGCGTAAGGGTCGGGGAACGGTTTCCCCCGTTCGGTGTCGTCCCCGCCGACCACCCCGAAGAAGCGGTTCGCTATCCCCGACGAAGTCAGGTCCTCCATGGCGGCGTTATGGCTTGTGGAAGTCACGATTAACGATTTTACGCCGTTCGCGTCGAGGAAATCGCTCAACTCGACGAAACCCGCCTTCACGGGGATGCCGTTCGCCTTTTTGTAATTGTACACCCACGAAGCCGCGAAAGGGAATGTCCGGTCGAAAACCTTGTCGTCGCCGTAGGTTTCGTTTATCAGCTTTTTGCACAGCCTGACCGACAAACCCACGCACTTGTTGAAAAGCTCCTCGCTGAACTCGTGCGTTTCCTTGTCGAACGCGGCTTTCCACGCCTTTTTGTACATGGGTTCGGTGTCCAACACCGTCCCGTCCATATCAAAAAAGACAGCTTTTATCATAAGGCGACCTCCGACGGGGAAATTCGGCGAACAAGAACGCAATCAATCGCGATCCGATTTTATTCCGCGTTTGGCTTCCCATTCGACATACGCGTTCCTTGCCTGTTCGACGGCCTCGCAACCGGCGTCGTCCGCGCCGCTCGCGCCGTCCGTCACGACAAAAACGGGTAATCCGTATTTCTTGGCCATCTCTTTGACTTCCGAAACGAATTGCCTTGCTTTTACCGTCTTTTCGTCGGGCTTTTCCGGAGCCGCGGCGACCGCGTCGGGTTCCCGCGCCTTTACGGCGTCGCCGGCGGGGGGAACCGCGCTTTCGGGTATATCGAAATCTATCGGCTTATTGACGAGTACCGCCGCCCCGAACGCGGGCAATTCCAGGGGCTTCGAGGCGTCGACCTTTCTGCCCGACAGCGCGTCCGTGAATTCGCCCTGCCGGTTTACATTGAACGTGAAGGCCTTGTCGTCCGCGTTAAGGAGCGTAATCGCGACCGAGTCGCCGCTCTCCCTCACGAACGAGAATTGGCGGTTCAAAAGCTGCTGCTGCGCGTAACTGCCCTCGTACAGGGCGGGTACCCGGGAATGTAAACGGGTCAGCTTCATAATCAGCTTGGCTATATCGCCGTTCGTGTCATAATTCCTGATGTCGAATTCCGGGCGCAGGGCGTAATCCCCCACGCTTTTGTCCCCGCTTTGCCCGTACTCGCTGCCGTAATATACGCTCGGAACCCCCGGCATGGTGAACATCAGGGTATAAGCGGCGGGAAGATGCTTAAATTCCGAAAGGCGGGAGGCAATGCGCGAAACGTCGTGGTTGTCGAGGAAACACAGCAGCTTCTTCCCCCTGTATATCGTCCAGCCTTCCTTCCCGAACTGACGGTTGAGCGAATAGGCGATTTCAAACATATTCAGCTCGTTGAAGCTGGAATACAGCCCTTTATAGCACTCGTAATTCGTCACGCTGTCGAGCATCTCGGGGTTCATCCACTTGTTGTAATCGCCGTGCAGGGTTTCCCCTAGCAGCCAAAAATCGCTTTTCAGCCCCTTGCAGTGGGAACGCAGCTCTTTCAGGAAGTTCAGGTCGAGGCAGTACGCCACGTCCAATCTCAGCCCGTCTATGCCGTAATCCGCGACCCACCCGGAAATCACGCTTTTCAGATAATCGCGGACGGCGGGATTCGCCAGGTTAAGTTTGACCAACTCATAATGCCCTTCCCACCCCTCGTAAAAGAAGCCGTCGCCGTAATTGGAATTGCCGTCGCGGATATGGAACCAGTCCTTAAACTCGCTCCCCCACTTTTTTTCGCGGACATCCTTGAATTTGACGAATTCCCGCCCCACGTGGTTAAACACGCCGTCGAGGATAATCCTTACGCCGTTTTCGTGAAAGGCGTCGCAAACCTTCTTGAAATCCGCGTTTGTTCCCAGACGGGAATCGACCTTGGTGTAGTCGGCGGTGTCGTAACCGTGCGCCGACGACTCGAAAAGCGGGTTGAACAGCACGGCGTTGAAGCCCAGCCGTTTAATCTCGGGAATATGGTTTATGACTTTCAGGATTTTCGCCTCGCTTTTGCCGGGAACAAAGGGCGTAAAACTGTTTTCGCGCTCCGCCCCGCAGTAGCCGAGAGGGTAAATTTGATAAATTACCGCGTTATTGAACCATTCCATAGTATGATACCCGTCCTTTACAAATTATTTCCCCTATTCTACCACTATTTCGGCAATTTGTCAATAATTAAACAAATTGCATAAAAAAATCACTGTTTTTTTCGTAAAATAATTAAAAAATCACATAGATTTTTTTCCCCGAATGTGCTATAATGGACTTTGTTATGATTTTATCAATTTGGTAAGGAGGCAATTATGGCTTTTAAGAAATGCGCCGTTCCTTTCGCGGGGACAGCGGAGCAGGAAAGAGCGCTGTTCGCGGTTATCAACGAACACAAAAGTATTTCAGGCGCGCTCATGCCCGTTTTACAAGGGGCGCAGGAGATTTACGGGTATCTCCCCATCGAGGTGCAGACGGTCATCGCGGAGGAAATGGGCGTTCCGCTCGAAAAGGTATACGGGATTGCCACGTTTTATTCGCAGTTCTCGCTCAACCCGAAAGGGAAATACAAAATTTCCGTGTGCATGGGAACCGCCTGCTACGTCAGGGGGGCGGGCGAAGTTCTCAAAAAACTTCAAGAAAATCTGGGCATAGAACCCGGCGGCATAACCCCCGACGGGAAGTTTTCCTTGGAGGACTGCCGTTGCATCGGCGCCTGCGGTCTGGCGCCCGTAATTATGATAAACGACGACGTTTACGGCAGGCTCACGGGGAAAGAAATCGGCGACATACTGGCTAAATACTGATATGATGACGGAATTGTCCCTCAACATCCTTGACGTGGCGCAAAACAGCATCAAAGCGGGTGCCAAGCTGATTGAGATAAGCGTCGAAATCGACAACGCCGCGGACAGCCTCACCGTCAGAATCGACGACGACGGTTGCGGGATGAGCGGCGAGCAGTTGGCGAAGGTGACCGACCCGTTTTTCACCACGCGCGGCACGAGGAGCGTGGGGTTGGGCGTTTCGTTCTTCAAGCAGGCGGCGGAAATGACGGGGGGCGGCTTCGAAATAACTTCCGAATCCGGCAAAGGCACCAAGGTTAAGGCGACGTTCGTGCTGAGCAGCATCGACCGTCTGCCGCTGGGCGATATGTGTTCGACGGTGGAAACGCTGATAGTTTACAACACGGGGATTGATTTTGTTTACCGCTATCGCGTCGACGAAACGGAGTTCACGCTTTCAACGGCGCAAATGCGCGATATTCTGGGCGGCGTCTCGCTCGACGCGCCCGACGTCGTTGAATACGTCAGGGGATTTCTTAAAGAAAACACCGACGAGTGCGACAAAGGAAAAATATATTAAGCAAAGGAGATTACAAATGAAGTCATTAGCGGAATTACAGGCAATCAAAGAAAAAATGCAAGGTCAGGTGAATTTGCGCGACAACGATAAATCCGTCCGCGTCGTCGTGGGAATGGCGACCTGCGGAATAGCGGCGGGGGCGAGACCGGTTCTCCAAGCCTTTTCGGACCTTGTGCAAAAAAACGGGCTTAACGACGTTTCGGTGACGCAGACGGGCTGCATAGGTCTGTGCCAATACGAGCCGATTGTGGAAATCACCCGTCCCGGCGAGGAGAAAATAACTTATATAAACATGGACGCCGACAAAGCGAAAGAGGTGGTCGAACAGCACCTCATGCGCGGCGTTGTCGTCGCGGACTATACCATCAACAGCTCCGGAATGGCGAAATAAAACGAAAGGATTGGTAATATAAATGTTTCGTTCACACGTTTTGATTTGCGGCGGTACGGGCTGCCACGCGTCGGGAAGCGACGGGATTATCGACGCCCTCACGAAGGAAATAAACAAGGAGGGTCTCGAAAAGGAAGTCGGCGTCGTTAAAACCGGCTGTTTCGGTCTGTGCGCGCTGGGTCCCATCATGGTGGTTTACCCCGAAGGCAGTTTTTATTCGGCGGTAAAAGAAGGGGACATTCCGGAAATCGTTTCCGAGCATTTGCTCAAAGGCCGCGTCGTGAAGCGGCTGCTTTACCGCGAAACGGTTACGGAAGACGGCGTTAAATCGCTTAACAACACGGCTTTCTACAAAAAACAAAAGCGCGTCGCTTTGCGTAACTGCGGCGTAATCAACCCCGAGTGTATCGACGAATACATCGGCGAGGACGGTTATCAGGCTTTGGGCAAGGTGCTGACGGAAATGAGTCCGGAGCAGGTAATAAAAATCATACTGGACTCGGGGTTGCGCGGGCGCGGCGGCGCGGGTTTCCCGACGGGGCGCAAGTGGGATTTGGCGCGCAAACTCGTCCCCGACGCCGACCAGAAATACGTTTGTTGCAACGCGGACGAAGGCGACCCGGGCGCGTTCATGGACAGGTCCGTGCTTGAAGGCGACCCGCACGTCGTGATAGAAGCCATGGCGATTGCCGGCTACGCTATCGGCGCCTCGCAAGGCTACATCTACGTCCGCGCGGAATATCCCATCGCGGTCAAACGTCTGCGCATAGCAATCGGGCAGGCGCGGGAATACGGCTTGCTCGGGAAGGATATTTTCGGCAGCGGTTTTAATTTCGATTTGGATATAAGGCTCGGCGCGGGCGCGTTCGTCTGCGGCGAGGAAACCGCGCTTATGGTGTCCATCGAGGGCAACAGGGGGGAACCGCGTCCCCGCCCGCCTTTTCCCGCCGAAAAGGGTTTGTTCGGCAAGCCCACGATTTTGAACAACGTCGAAACCTACGCGAACGTTCCGCAGATTATCCTGAAAGGGGCGGAGTGGTTCGCCTCCATGGGCACCGAAAAATCCAAAGGCACGAAGGTGTTCGCTCTGGGCGGTAAAATCAACAACACCGGCTTGGTGGAAGTTCCCATGGGTACGACCATGCGCGAAGTCGTCTACGAAATCGGCGGCGGCATCCCCGGCGGCAAGAAGTTCAAAGCCGCGCAAACGGGCGGTCCGTCCGGCGGCTGTATTTCCGCGGAAAACCTTGATATTCCGATTGACTACGACAACCTGACGGCGATAGGCTCCATGATGGGTTCCGGCGGGTTGATAGTAATGGACGAGGATAACTGCATGGTCGACATGGCGAAATTCTTCCTCGAATTTACCGTGGACGAGTCCTGCGGGAAATGCACGCCCTGCCGCATAGGGACGAGGCGGCTTTACGAAAAGCTGGAAAAAATCACTTCCGGCAACGGCGAGATGAAGGACCTTGACGAAATCCAAACGCTTTGCGGATATATCAAGAACAATTCGCTGTGCGGTCTGGGGCAGACGGCGCCGAACCCCGTCCTGTCGATGCTCGCCAATTTCAGGGAGGAATACGTTCAGCACGTTCGCGACAAAAAGTGCGCGGCGAAGGTCTGCACGAAGCTGTTTAAGTATTCGATTATCGAGGAAAAGTGCAAGGGCTGCACGGCTTGCGCCAGGGTTTGCCCCGTACAGGCGATTTCCGGCGCGGTCAAGGAGAAGCACGTTATCGACAGCAATAAATGTATAAAATGCGGCGCGTGCGTCGAAAAATGCAAATTCGGCGCCATCGTCAAGGGTTAGAAAGGAAGATTTTATGGTCAATATAAAATTCAACGGAAAAGAATGTGCCGTGGCGGAGGGGCTGACCATAGTCGAGGCCGCCCGCGAAAACGGCGTGAACATTCCCACCCTGTGCTGGCTGAAGGATATGAACGAAATAGGCGCCTGCCGCATTTGCGTGGTGGAAATGGACGGCGCGAGAAGCCTTGTCGCGTCTTGCGTGTACAAGCTGTCAAAATTCGACGAGGGGAAGAATATCCTGACGCAGTCGCCCACCGTTCTCGAAAGCAGGAAAACGACCTTACAGCTGATGCTGTCCGACCACAACAGGAAGTGCCTTTCCTGCGTGATGAGCGGCGGGTGCGAATTGCAGACGCTGTGCCGCGAAGCGGGCGTGGACGACGAAAACCGTTTCGAGGGTGAAACCAAGGATTGCGACACGGATAATTCGGCGGCGCATATGTACCGCGATAATTCCAAGTGCATTAACTGCCGCCGTTGCGTCGCCGCCTGCGAACACCAGCGCGTCGGCGTTATCGGCGCGAACGAGCGCGGCTTCAGAACCGAAATCACCTGCGCGTTCGATATGCCCCTGGCGGAAACCGCGTGCGTTTCCTGCGGGCAGTGCATAAACGTCTGCCCGACGGGCGCGCTTTCGGAAAAGGACGACACCGGCAAGGTATGGGAGGCGCTCAACGACCCCGAAAAAGTCGTCGTCGTGCAGACCGCCCCCGCGGTAAGGGCGGCGTTGGGCGAAGCGTTCGGGCTGCCCGTGGGGACGTGCGTCGAAGGGAAGATGGCGACGGCTTTACGGAAACTGGGGTTCGACGCGGTGTTCGACACCAATTTCGGGGCGGACCTGACGATTATGGAGGAGTCGAACGAGCTTATCGGGCGGATTAAGAACAACGGCGTTTTGCCGATGATTACCTCCTGCTCCCCGGGCTGGATAAGATACTGCGAGGCTTATTATCCCGAACTGCTCCCGAATCTGTCAAGCTGCAAATCTCCGCAGCAAATGAACGGGGCGATTACCAAAACCTACTGGGCGGAGAAAATGAACGTCGACCCGGCGAAAATCGTCAGCGTGTCGGTAATGCCCTGCACGGCGAAAAAGTTTGAGATTTCCCGCCGCAATCAATCCGGGCAGGGGACTTATCCCGACCTTGATATTTCGATAACGACCCGCGAGTTGGCGCGGATGATTGACAAGGCGAGGATACGGTTCGCGGATTTACCCGACGGCGGGTTTGATTCCCCGCTCGGCAACGGTTCCGGCGCGGCGGTTATATTCGGGGCGACGGGCGGCGTCATGGAAGCGGCGTTGCGGACGGCGGTATGGAAGCTGACCGGGGAAGACGCGGACAGCCCGATTGAATTCAAAGAAGTACGCGGCGTAAAGGGCGTTAAAACCGCCGCCTGCAAAGCGAACGGCGTTGAAATCAACGTCGCGGTGGCGAGCGGCTTGGATAACGCGCGAACGCTCATTGAAAAAGTCAAAAGCGGGGAAATAAAGGCGCATTTCATTGAAATCATGGCGTGTCCCGGCGGTTGCGTCAACGGCGGGGGGCAAATCAGGGTGCCGAGCCAAATCCGCAATTTCACGGATATACGCGCCGAAAGGGCGGGCGTCCTTTACCGCCTTGACGAAAACAACAAGGTCGCGCGCAAATCCCACGAAAGCCCCGACATCAAACAGGTTTACGGGGAATTCCTGAGCGAGCCGGGCAGCCATAAGGCGCACGAGCTTCTGCACACGAGCTATAAGGCGTCCAATCTGCGAAAATAGCCCATATCAAAAAGCCGCGCCGTTTCGTGAACGGCGCGGCTTTTATTTTGCTTTACTCGCTTCTCAGAGCCTCGACCGCGTCTTTCTTGGAAGCCATTCTCGCGGGCAGGTACCCGCCGAGAACCGTAAGCGCGGTGCTTAACACAAGCAGCCCGATTACGTGGAGAATGTTGAGCTGCGCCACGTTCGGCAGGTTGGTCATGTTTTCGATAATTGTGTTAATCGGGAATGTCAGCGCGTAGGCGATAAGGATTCCCAGTAACCCCGAACACGCGCCTATTATGAAGGTTTCGGCGTTGAACACCCGCGTTATGTCCTTTTTGCGCGCGCCCAAAGCCCGCAATATGCCTATTTCCTTGGTGCGTTCCAGCACTGAAACGTAGGTGATTATCGAAATCATTATCAGGCTCACCACAAGGGAAATTGCCGCGAACGCAATCAACACAACGGTAATCGCGCTGATTATCTCGGACATAAAGCCGAGGAGTTCCCCCGCCAGGTCGGTGTACTCGATTCTGTCCTTGTCGTCGGCGCGGGTGTCGTTCCAATCGTCGAGGTATTCGAGAAGCGCGTCCTTGCTGTCGAAGTTGCTCGGGTAAAGCATCAACCCGTAAGGAACCGCCTCGCTTCCGAGAACCCGAAGGAGCATCTTCTTTTGCGTTTCTTTTTGCTCGTCGGAAAGGATTGCCGTCGTCGGGAACACGCTGTCAAGCTGTTCCGTCTGCGCCTTGACTATGTCGGAGACCTGCGCGAGTTCAATCACCAATTCGCACAAATCGTCGCCGTAAGCCAAACCGTTGGAGAGAAGCCCTATGGACGAATCCCCCGAAAGCCGCACTATCCCCGTTACTTTCAGCGCGACGCTGTCCTCGCTGTCCCACATCGCCTCATAGTTACTGCCGGGGATAAAATATCTCGCGTCGCCGCCGAACACGGCGGAACCGCCGCCCTGCTCCGATATATCGATATCGTCGGGAATTTCGGGGTAGGTGGCTATCAGGTTCATTTCCGGGTCAAGAACCGCGATAACCCCCCCGCTTTGCGTAAGGAAGGCGGCAGGGCTGCCGTCGCCGCCGATAATCACCGTGGCTTCGTCGGTTTGCGATATAACCGCCGAAAGGTATTCCTCGGGGATTTGCGCCGCGGCTTCGGCGGGCAGAGAATCGCCAAGCGAGGCGAGCGCGTCCGCCACCGTCGTGCCGCTCGGAATATCCTTTATATCTATGTCAAGCTGATAACCGCCCGTATCCGTCCCGCCGGGGAGCATATCGGCGGGAATGTCCGAAATCTCTTTTATTTCGGTGTAATAGTCGTTGTTTGTGATTAACTTCAATTCGGTGTTCAAAATCTCGTCGAAGGGAATGGTTTCGCGGTCGACGTCAAATCCGAGGGCGGACAGCGTCGAAACTGAAATCCTGCCGCTGTTCCCGATAATCATTACAAGGTCGGTGGGTTCGGTCGGGTACTCCCCCGCCAAAAGCTCGTAGTTGCGTTCAAGGTAATTTTTCCCGTCGCCGACGGTTCTGGGATAAGACGTCAGCCCCATGTTCGCCATCGCCGACATCGACGTCGCCTCGTCCGTACTCACGCTGCTGCTGTACATGGAAACCAGCGTCGGAAAGGTTATCGGCGCGGCGTCGCCGTCGTCCTTTCGCAGAACGTTCATTCCCACCAGCCGCATATACCCTATGGAGGAACAAACCGACGGGTTGAGCGCTTCTATATAATTCATGTACTCGTCGGTGAAGTTGTTCTCGTGGGTGATAATGTACTTGCTCGGGTCGTAAACGCGCACTTCCGTCGGCGGCGGCGAATTGTCGCGGGTGCCGCCCTGATTTATCCTTTCGTTGCGCTGCGTCTGCATAGCCTCCCTGTCAACCTCGGTGGTGGAATTCATAATGATAATCGGAAATTCCGAAAGCGCGTCCTCCTGGAAGTCGTCAATCTGCATCTGGAAACCGTTCGACAGGATCATAATAACCGCTATGCCGATAATCCCTATGCTCGACGCGAACGCCGTTAAAAACGTCCTGCCCTTCTTGGTCATTATGTTATTCCCCGAAAGGTTCAGCGCCGTAACGAATTTCATCGCGGTTTTCTTCAAATTGAACATATCGGGCTTATCCCGTTCGGTATGCGGATTGGAGTCGGAAGAGATTTTTCCGTCCTCGAAACGTATTACCCTGTCGGCGTAAGCGTCCGCGATTTCGGCGTTGTGCGTCACCATGATGACCAACCGCTCCTTTGAAAGCTCGCGGATTAAATCCATAATCTGGTGGCTCGTCGCGCTGTCCAAAGCGCCCGTCGGTTCGTCGCACAATAAAATTTCCGGGTCGTTCGCCAAAGCCCTCGCGATTGCGACGCGCTGCATCTGCCCCCCGGAAAGCTGATTGGGCTTTTTGTGCAGATGTTCCTTCAAGCCTACCTGCTCCAAAACTTCAAGGGCGCGGCGGCGCTTCTCCGGACCCGAAACGCCGGAAAGCGTCATGCCCATTTCCACGTTCGCCACTATGCTCAAATGGGTTATAAGGTTATAGCTTTGAAAAACAAAACCGATTGAGTTATTGCGGTAGGCGTCCCAGTCCCTGTCCTTGAACCCGGCGGTGTTTTTGCCCTTTATGCTCATCTCGCCTTCGTCGTAACGGTCAAGCCCGCCTATTATGTTAAGGCAGGTGGTTTTCCCCGAGCCGGACACGCCGAGAATGGCGACAAACTCCCTTTCCCGAAACGCCACGCTTATACCGTTAAGCGCGCGGGTTTCGATTTCGCCGACCGTGTAGGTTTTCTTAATGTTCCTTAACTCTAACATCGCTGTTCTCCTCATCATAATATGGTTGGTTTTCTTCCCGCTTTGTTACAGATTCAGCCACAAAGCGGGGCGCACGCCGAGAGGGCTGAGAAAGCTGTCGCCGTAAACGTCAATGTAACCGTTGGTGCTGACGCGGGCGGCGTTGTGGCCGTAGCGGCCGGGCGAACGAAGCCACCACCACGACGCCGAGCCTTCATAATAGGCTTTCCTGTCGTCGTTGTATTGGTCGTCTATCCAAACGGCATATTCCTCGTCCCACCAGCCGTAACTGCCGTCATTCTCGGGTTGTTCTTGCAGTTGCCCGCTGTCGCCGAAGTATCTCACCACTTCCTCAAGACTCAGCAGGAAGACGTAATCGTCGGTGTCCTCCCCGCCTAACGCGCCGTTCCATTGGTTGTCCTCGTTGACGATTACGGTCTTTGCTATCCGCGCCCTGTCTTTTTTGCCGAACGAATTATAAAACCCGCCGTTCAGTTCGGCGCGTAAATCGCAGGTTTCCCACGTTATATCTCCCCATTCCCCGTGATACGCCCTGCTCTCCGTTATTTCTTCGGTGACGATTAAGGCTTTGCCGTCCCTTTTTTCAAGCACGCGCCAGTCATATCCGCCGAATTGTATCACATCGCCGACCTCCGCCGTCAACGCGGGCGCGTTCGCGCCGCCGCCGCAGGCGGCGAGGGAAAGCGCGACGGACAGGGCAAGGATTGTCGCCGCCGGTTTTTTCATACCCGTTCTCCTTTATTATTGTTTATTTTGTTTAACAGCTTAACCGTTTCGCTGTATCCCCCGATAATGGCTTCAAGCTGTTCGGGGGAGGCTTCCGCCTTTCTGAAAAGCTCCTCCATCCCCCTGCAAATATTCGCCGCCTTCTTCTCGCCGAGCGGCGTCGGCTCAATAATAACCACGCGTTCGTCCTCGCTGCTCCTTCTGCGGTTCACCAGCCCCATTTTTTCCAGCTTTTTGCAAATCGCCGAAAAGTTCCCCTGATTGGCGGAAAAATGTTCCGCCAGCTCCCCCACCGTGCGAAAATTCCCCGAGCTTATTCCCATGATAATCCCCGCTTGGCGCATGGACAGCCCTTCGGCTTCCAAAACGGGCGCGACGGCTTTGTCAATTTCTTTTTTAATCGCGCGGACAAACTCCCACGCGTTGGTCTTAAAATGAGTGTAATCCATAGTTATTCCTCATTCAAATAATATTTGTTTTAAATATTATACTATTTTAATATTATTTTGTCAATATATAAAATATATGAAATTATTAAAAATAAACACTTGATTTTATCGCCGCGATATAGTATAATTATCCGAGGAGTGTACTACAAGAAAGGACGGTAATGATAATGGACAACGATAACATGGAGATGGAAGAAGTTGAATCGGGTTCGACAAACGAGCTTGAATTGCTTGAGTTTCTGGTGGGAACGGAATATTTCGGAATAAATATCGCGAAGGTGAGCGAAATCATTATCCATTGCGACGTTACTCACGTTCCCAGTTCCCCCGACGCGGTGGAAGGCGTGTTCATGCACAGGGACAGGCTTGTGACCGTCGTGGATTTGCATAAAGTCCTGAACCTGACCAAGCCGAATGAAGAACGGAGCCTGTTGGTTGTCTGTGATTTTGACCAGTTAAGCATCGCTTTTGACGTAACCAACGTAAACGGCATTCAGCGGCTCAAATGGTCGGAAGTCGAAAAGCCGCCCGCAATCAGCGGAAAAGCCGAAGACAGCCTCGCCACGGGCGTAGCGAAAATCGACGATAAAATCATCATGGTTTTGGACTTTGAGAAAATCGTCTGCGACATGAACTCGGGGCAGGAATTTGAAATCGGAAAATTAGAGGAAATAGAGGCGCCGCACAATTTCGATTACAACAGAAGGATAATCGTGGTCGAGGACTCCATATTCCTCAATAAGGTTATGGCGGACGCGCTCGCCAAGACGGGTTTCACGAACGTCGTGCAGTTTTACAACGGGAAAGAGGCGTGGACGTACATCAGCTCCCAAAAAGGTTCGGAAGACCTGCGCTACAACGTCGCCGCCGTCATCAGCGATATAGAAATGCCGCAAATGGACGGTCACACGCTGGTTCGCATGATAAGGGCGGACAAGGCGCTTAAATCCACCCCCATCGTGCTGTTTTCCTCGCTTATCCACGACAACCTGCGGCAAAAGGGCGAAACTGTAGGCGCCAACGCGCAGTTTTCGCGCTCCCAGTTAAGCGAGTGCATTAAAACCGTCATCGACTTAATGAACAATTAACGCCCCCCGAAATCGCGTTAAACATGAGGCAAGTTAAACAAACTTGCCTCATGTTTGTTTAACACTTTTGTGAAAATGTCACAAAAGCCTAAAACAGGCGCTTTTCGTGTAAATTAAACAAAAATAATCGGCGAAACATTCGGCAATCCTTCCGAAAACCTAATTGTTACAAATATTACGAAACGGTTACAAAACGATTACAAGCGTTTTTTGTGAAAAAGGCACAAAAAACGTTCCCGTTTTCCGTTTGACACGGCGCGGGCTTTCCGTATATAATAACGTCAGTCGGAATTGGTGACGGGGTTTATGTGAGAGGTTGGTATTGTTTTGAGAATATCGGAAGTTGAAATTATTCGCATGAGGCGGGCGCGCGAAAGGGCGAGGCGGAGGAGGATGTGGCACAGACCCGCCTTAGTCAGCGCCGGCGTCTTTTCCTTGGGCGTTTCGGTCATTTTGCTTACGACGGGCGTTCTTTATTTCAAGAGCGACGTAATAATAACGGACGGCGAGGAAGTTAAGCTGGCTTTCACGTCGAGGAGCGACCCGAACGGCATATTGAGCGATTACGGGTACGCCGTAGGCGAGTTTGACAGGGTGATGTTCAGCGGGATTTCCGGAGGGAAAGGCAGCATAGACATCATAAGGGGCTTCGGCGTCGAGGTCGAGGCGGACGGCGAAGCGTTCATGGCGGGCGCCGTGGAGGGCGAATCCCCCGAGATGATTCTGTCTGCCGCCGGGTTGCGGGTCGGCGAGCTTGACGTCGTCGAAATCGGCGAAGACGGGAAAATCATTCTTTTGCGCGGCTTCGGCGTGAATATCACGGCGGACGGCAAAACGCTCACGGTCGGGGCGGCGGGCGACACGGCGGGCAGCCTGCTCAAGAGAGCGGGAATAAGCCTCGGGGCGAACGACATTATAAACATCGCGGTTGACAAAGAAATAACCAGAGGCGACGAAATAATAATAAAGCGCGTCGCTTTCCGCGAAAGAACGGATACGGAGCTTATCCCTTACGACACGGCGGCGCGGTATTCCAATCTCGTCGCCATGGGGAATGTTGAGGTTACGCAGGGCGTATACGGCGAAATCGCCGTCGTTTACAAAGAAAAGCTGATTGACGGCGTCGTGGTCGATTCCGAGGTTCTCTCGCGGGAAACCGTGAAGGAGCCCGAAACCGAAGTCGTTTCTTACGGGAACGCGCTCAGAACCCCGTACAGCAAGCGCGATTTCGCGGAAATTAACCTTGGCGGCAACGGTTTGCCCGTCGATTATCTTTACGTCATCTCGGGGAAATCCTGCGCCTACACCTCCAATTACGGCGGAACGGCAAGCGGAAGGAAACTTCAAGTCGGAACGGTCGCGGTCGACCCGAACGTAATCCCCTACGGCTCGTTGCTTTACATCGTCACGAAAGACGGGCGAAGCGTTTACGGGGCGGCGGTCGCCGCCGACACGGGCGATTTTGCGGAGTCCGGCGTTCTCGTCGATTTGTTCATGGGCACCACGTGGGAGCATTACGACGACGCCTGTAACTGGGGGGCGCGGGAAGTGGACGTTTATGTAATCAACCAAGGGGTTTATTGATTTCTTAATAGGGTACCTCTAAGAACCTCTTTCGAGTGAGTTTCGAGAGAAAATTTTGTCGGGCATGGAAACCCGACGAAGCAAGGCTTTGTGCCTTGCGAGGAGGGTTGACGCAGTTCGGCAAAATTTTCGCCGAAAATCGCCGGAAGTAGGTTCTCAGAGGTACCCTGTAGAAAGGCGGCGGTGAGCCGCCTTTTTTAACACGCTTTCAATGGGGGTTCGTATGTCTGTCGTCGCCGCTTTCGCAATGCCGCACCCGCCGATTATCATTCCCGAAGTCGGGCGGGGGGAAGAAGCGAAAATCCGCAAAACAGCCGACGCCTTTTATGAATGTGCCGAGGAAATCGCGCGGTTAAAGCCCGAAACGATTATTGTCGCCTCCCCGCACAGCGTAATGTACGCCGACTACTTCCATATATCGCCCGGGAACGGCGCAAAGGGGAGTTTAAGCCGCTTCGGGGCGGGCGGCGTGCGTTTTGAAGTCGCCTATGACGCCGCCCTCGCCGAAGAAATCGAGCGGCTGGCCGCCGAGCGGAACATTCCGGCGGGGACGGACGGCGAACGGGGGGCGGACTTAGACCACGGAACCCTCGTACCCTTATACTTCATAAACAAAAAATACGACGGATATAAACTGCTGCGCGTCGGATTATCCGGGCTGCCGCTTGAAACGCATTTCAATCTGGGGCGGGTAATCGCCGAAAGCGCGAAGCTCCTCGACCGCCGCGCCGTATTCGTGGCGAGCGGCGATTTATCGCATAAGCTCAAAGAGGACGGTCCCTACGGCTACGCGAAGGAGGCTCCCGTTTTCGACGCCGCCGTTACAAAGGCGTTCTCGGAAGGCGACTTGGCGCGCCTGACGGACATCCCGCCGGATTTAGCCGACAAAGCCGCCGAATGTGGGTTGCGTTCATTCGTTATCATGGCGGGGGCGATTGACGGCGAAGGCTTCAAATCGAAGCTGCTGTCCTATGAAGGAACGTTCGGGGTAGGATACGCGGTAGCAG
>JAIRWE010000167.1 GCA_031253365.1 Oscillospiraceae bacterium
AGGAAACTCGACGAGTAAGGCTTTGTGCCTTGCGAGGAGAGGTGACGCAGTCCGGCGGAATTTTTCGCCGAAAAGCGGCGAAAAGAGGATTTCGGAGGTTGCCGTCAAGACAACCTCGCTTTACGGTCGGGGGTTTACAAAACGCGCCGGAAATGTTATAATTTACCGTGAGGGAAAAAATTATGACAGTTTTTCTTATAGCGGCGATAGCGGCGGCGGTTTTCGTCGCGGGAGCGTTAATCCTTTTCGCGGTCGCCTGCCTGCGCGCCGCGCTCATTAAAAAGCATTACAGCGACGACAAACCGTTCTTCGCCGACTGCGACGGGCTCGCCCCCGCGCGCCACGCGGAAAATTTATCCGAAATGATAAAGATTCCCACGATAAGCGTTCGCGGCAGCGACGACAAAACCGAAATCTACAAATTCCACGCGCTGCTCAGGCGCATATACCCGAACATTCACCGCGTGTGCGAAGTGGTTGACATCGACGGCGCCCTGCTGTTTCGCTGGGCGGGGAAAAACGCCGCCGCCGCCCCCATTCTTCTGATGTCGCATCAAGACGTGGTGGAGGCCGTCGGCAACTGGAAATACGCGCCCTTTTCCGGGGAAATAGCGGAGGGGAAAATCTGGGGGCGCGGAACGGTGGACACGAAAGGCGCGCTGTGCGCCATTCTCGAAAGCGTGGAGGGGCTGATTGCCGAAGGCTTCACCCCCCGCTGCGACGTTTACGTGGCAAGCTCGAACAACGAGGAAATCACGGGGGACGGCGCGGTCAAAACCGTCGAATACCTGTATGAGCGCGGCGTTCGCTTTGACTTGGTTATGGACGAGGGCGGCACGGTCATGTCGGAATACGATTCCCGCAATAACAGAATGGCGGCGCATAACGCCATGCTCGGCATCTTTGAAAAGGGCAGGGCGAACATCAAATTCATAGCCAACAGCTCGGGGGGTCACGCGAGCGTGCCTTTCAACGGCAATCCCTTCGCGCGGCTGGGGGAACTGATATACACGATTGAAAAACGCAACCCCTTCAAGAAGCGCATAACCCACCCGGTCCGGGTCCAATACAAAATCATGGCGCCGTACATGAAGCATTTCCGCCACCGTCTGCTTTACGGGAACTTATGGCTGTTCGCGCCCTTCGCCTCGCGCCATATGCACAAGAGGGGCGGCGCGCTCGGCGCGGTGGTGAAAACGACCTGCGTTTTCACGATGGCGGAAGGCAGCCACGGCGCGAACGTCATTCCCGAAAGGGCGACGCTGACGGCAAACTGCCGCTTTATGATACACGAACCCTTGAAGGTATCCTACGCGAAACTCGGAAAAATCGCGAAGAAGCTGGGGCTTCACATGGAAATGATTACCGGGTTCGACGTTCCGCCCGTCGCGGACATGAAGTGCTACGCCTATAAATACGTAAACGACTGCATAAAAAAAGTGTTCGGGGACATACCCCGCGTCCCTTACGTAATGCTGGCGGGGACGGACGCGCGCCATTACACGAAAATCTGCGACTGCGTGCTGCGGTTCGTGCCGCTTATGATGACGGGCGAACAGCTTAACTCCGCCCACGCCGTAAACGAGAATTTAAGCGTGGAGTCATTGGCGCGCGGCGTGGTGTTTTATCGGGAATTTATAAAAAATTACGGAGAAACGGAATAAATGTTTTTTAATTTCAGCGAATTTCTTCTTAAAAAAGCGGAACTCGCCGAGGAAATGTGTTCGGCGGCGTTCAAACGGTTTGACGAAACCGCGCGTCATAACGGCGAAAAGGTGCTGAAAGCCTTTATCGACAACCGCGTTTCCGAAAGGCATCTGTGTTCGGCGACGGGCTACGGCTACGGGGACGAGGGGCGCGACGTCCTTGACGAAGTGTTCGCCGAAGCGTTCGGCGCGGAAAAAGCCTTGGTTCGCCATAATTTCGTGAACGGCACCCACGCCGTGACGACCGCGCTGTTCGGGGTTCTGCGAATGGGCGACAGGCTGATTTCGGCGACGGGCGAGCCTTACGACACGCTGAAAGGCGTGATGAAAGGGGATTCGGGCGGTTCGCTGCGCGAGTACGGCATAGAATACGCCGAGGTAAAGCCGTTATCCGACGGCAGCCCCGACCTGAAAGCCGTTCGCCGTTACGCCGAAGACTGCGAGGCGGTGTTCATACAGCGTTCGCGCGGGTACGGTCTGCGCCCGTCGGTTACGGTCGAAAAAATCGGCGCGATTGTAAAAACCGTCCGCGAGGTTAATCCGAACGCGGTCGTAATAACGGACAACTGCTACGGCGAATTTTGCGAAAAAACGGAGCCGCTCTCGGTCGGGGCGGATTTAATCGTCGGCAGCCTTATCAAAAACCCCGGCGGCGGCATTGCCGAAACGGGGGGGTACATCGCCGGAAAATCCGATTTGGTGGAACTTTGCGCCTACCGCCTGACCGCGCCGGGCATAGGCGCGAAGGCGGGCTGTTCCCTGAACCAAAACCGCTCCATGTACGCGGGCTTGTTCCGCGCCCCCGAAACGGTGGCGGCCGCGCTGAAAACCTCGGCGTTCGCGCTGGCGCTGATGAAACTGCTGGGGTACGAGTGCGTCCCCGACTACGACGAATACAGAACGGACATTACCTCGGCGGTGAAACTCGGCGGCGAACGCGAGCTGAGGGCGTTCTGCGAGGGAATACAGGCGGGCAGCCCCGTGGACAGCCACGCGACGCCGCAGCCGTGGGATATGCCCGGCTATCAAAACAAAATAATCATGGCGTCCGGGGCGTTTAACCCGGGCTCCTCGATTGAACTGAGCGCGGACGCGCCCCTGCGGGAACCGTGGGCGGTGTGGCTGCAAGGGGGGCTGACCTTCGCGGCGGGGAGAATAGGCGTTATGACGGCGGCGCAAAGGCTGCTGAGCCTGAAAAACTGACCGAAGGGCAAACGCACGCCGTTTCCCGAATGTTGTGCCTTTCCAGTAACTCGACCGTTTCCCTCGTGACGACCTCGCCCGGAACGACCAAGGGGACGCAGGGCGGGTTCTGCGCGAGTATACCCGCGCAGACGCGCCCGGCGGCGCGCGCGGTCGGAACCGTCTCCGACGGCGAAAAGAACGCCTCCCTCGGCGGCAGCGCGGCGCGAAGTTTGAGCGGCGCGGCGGCGGCGGCGGGGCGGGAAAACGCGCCCTTATCCGCAATATCGCTCATCGCCGCGAAAACGCGGTCGGTGTTCGCGCTTTCCGTAACCGTCGAAAACAAAAGCACGACGTATTTATCGTCGAACATTTCGCAAACGACGCCCCGGCTTTTCAGCTCAAAGGCGAACCGCGCGCCGCGGTAACCGCGCGCGTTCGCGTCCGCCGTGACGCGCAGGGCGTCGGCGCCCTTGAGCGTGAACCGCGCGTCCGCCAGCCGGGATTTCAACCGCGCGACCGCCTCGAACGCGGCTTCGGCGCGTTTTTTTTCGCCCGAAATATGTGCGTTGCACAAGTCCAGACTGTCAAGGACGAGATAAGACGGGCTGGAAGTCCCGAAAAGCGCCAGCCCCGCCCGCGCGCGGCAAGCGAACGAATCGTCCGCTATATGCAGATACGCCGCCCCCGTTAAAGCGGGGAGCGTTTTGTGCGCGCTGTCGGCGCACATGGACGCGCCGAGCCTTATGGGGTGCCTTCCCGTAAAAACGCGGTAAGCCCCCTGCGCGTTATCGACAAGCAAAGGAACGCCGCGCCGCCGACATACCCCGGCAATCGCCTCTATGTCGCTCATCCCCCCGTAATAGTCCGTGCCGTTCACGAAAACGGCGGCTGTTTCGTCCGTGACCGCCGCGTCGATTTCGTCGGGGCTGACCGCGCAGGAGAGGAACTCGCGGGGGTAAACCCAGTCTATGTCGAACCCCAGAAGAACGGCGGCGTCCGTCAGGCTTCTGTGCGAATACCGCGCGGCGGCGACGCGCCTTTTGCCACTTGAACCCAGCGCGGAAAAAAGCATCGCGAAAATCGCCAAAGTCGAACCCGAACAGGAATAAAACGTCCGCGCCGCGCCGAACAGCCCGGCGGCGATTCGCTCGCTTTCGAGAATAACGCCCCTCGGGTCGTAAAGGTCGTCCGCCCCCGCGATTTCGGTAATGTCGAACGGGTGCGGGAATCCCTTGTTTCCCGGTACATGACAGCGTTCCGCGTTCGACGCGGCGTAGTTTACAAGAAAATCATGGATGGGCGTCGGCGTCATAGCAACCCCCCGAAAGCCGCGCGGCTTCCCGTTTCAACCCCGAAAGCCAGCGATTTCCCGTAATCGCTGCTTCGGGAAAATTCCGCGATGAACCCCGCCAAAAGCGCGTCCCCCGCCCCCACGGTATAGACCGCGTCGCCTTCGGGGGCGCGGGCGGTGTGAACGCCGTCGGGCGCGACCAAGACCGCGCCGTCCCCCCCCAGCGAAACCAGAACGCCGCCGCTTCCGCGCTCCGCCAGCTTCTTCCCGTAAAACGCCGCGTCGCCGAACCCGTTTATCTTCACGCCGAACAGCTCCCCCAACTCGTCGGCGTTGGGCTTCACCAAAAAAGAACCGCCCTTAACCGCGCCCGTCAGGCTTCTTCCCGAAACGTCCGCGATTACGCGCGCGCCCCTTTCGGACAAAGCCCTCGCCGTATCCTCGCAAAACGTGTCCGGAACGCCGTCGGGAACGCTTCCGCCGATTACGAGCGTGTCGGACTTCGCCGGCGTTTTCAGCGCGTCGCCGAGGGCGGACAGGGCTTTTTCGTCCACGGAAAAACCGCCGTTGAACTCCGTAACGACGCCGTTTTCGCTGATTTTGACGTTAATTCGCGTATCGCGTCCCGCGACGCGGATAAGAACGCTCTCGACGTCGAGCGTCCGGGCGAATTCCTCCCCCGCGAACCCCGTCCCGCAAAGGCAAATCGCGACGCTCTCGACCCCGAGCAGCTTCAAAACGCGGGAAACGTTGACGCCCTTCCCCGCGGGCGAAAAGCTCTCCCGCGCGCTCCTGTTCATACCCCCCCGAATTAAGTCGGGGGGGTTCATAACATAGTCTATCGAGGGATTAAGCGTCAGCGTATAAATCATAACTCACTTCGTAACTCACTTCGCCATAACTTATTCGTTAGCCTTGCCTAACCACGTATGCGCGATTTCGAGGGCTTCGTAAAGGCTGTCGCGCGTGGCGGACTTCATTTTCGCGAGGTCGAAATTCTCCGTGTCCGTCGGCAGAAGCTGAACCTTCACCTTATCGGCGACTTCAATGTCCTTGAACTCGCGCGAAGACACGACGTCGATTTTTGAAACGTATTCCCCCGACATATTGCCGTAATAGATTTCGTCGTCCTTCCTCACTAAATCGTACCCTTTGTAGGAAAAGTTTTTTTTGCCCATAACAAGTCACCGCCTTTGCCTAATAATACCGCCTGTCTAACTTTTTCAGCAGCTCGGACAGCGGAATAATCATCGTCCCCATGAAAAAGTTGCCGACGGCGTGGGGAACGTCGAACGCGAAGAACCCCGCCGCCACGTAAGCGGGCAGCGCCTTGAAGCTCAACCCGAGCAGCCAGACGTCGACCGGGGCGCACAGCAACCCGAAGGACAGACCGTGCAGCGCGCACAGGAACATATACGTGAAGGTTCTCACCCCGCGCGCGAGCCGAACGCTCCCGGCGAGCATGAACATAACCCAAACGGGCAGCCAAACGTAAAGGTACAAAATCCACCACTTGGCGAAACCCGAATACACGCCTTCCAGCATAACGTAGACGTAAAGCGGAATCAACGCCCGCTTTCGGTAAGTCAGCGTGAACGCCGAGATAAACAGCCCGAGCAAGTGAAAGCCCGGTATACCCTGCATGGCGACCCTCGACGCGAACATCAGCGAACCGAACATCGCGAACAGAACCGTGTATTTAAGCCTTCGTGCGGACGAACGCATATACCCTTCCCGGCTCTATGTCGGTGGAATACACGCCCGCCAAAGCGTAATCCCCGTCAACGTAAAACGCCCAATAAACGCCGTCGGCTTCATAATCGGCGACGACCCCGTCCACCTCGTTCACGAAGCCGTCGTCCGCCCCGTCAATCAGCCCGACGCCGTTAAGCGCCGCGCCCACCGCGGTTTCGTCCGTGCTGACGTTCCACGCCGAAACGTTTCCCTCGCCGTCGTCGATTTCAAACCGGAAAACCCTTTCGCCCTCGCCAATGTCCCGCGCCTCTTGTAACGCCTCCGCGCCCCCCGTGTCGGACGCCCCCGCGCCCCCCGGGTCGGACGCCCCCGCGCCCCCCGCGGTGTGTGTGCAACCGGTTAACGCCCCCGCCGCCATAAGCGCAACCGAAGCAAACAACAAAATGAATTTAAGACAAGTCTTTTTCATTTCTGTGTTTCTCTCCTGTTTAATTTTTTTCTGGCGGCAAACAGCCGGTCTCGCGGCTTATTGTTGCCTGACGGAGCAAAGTTTTCCGGCTCGGCGCTTTGCGTTTTTTCGTCTTCTCGGCGTTGTCGCCCGCCAATGACTTTCGGAATGATTGCGGCACTGAACCTGTATTCAGTAGGCAAAATGTTCATATTTTCAAGCGGATTTTTCGTCAGACAAGGCAATTTTGACGCGAATATCGGCGATATTTAAGGAAAAATTAACGCGGTATGACGAAAAATCGGCGAAAATATGGGCGTTTTGACTGCTGAATACAGGTTCTTATTCCGCTGAAAAAACAAACGCGCCTTACGGCGGCGGACCCGCGCGGGCTTTTCACCCGCTTCCTTTTTCCCCGTGCCTGTGAAATTGTAGCACATTTGCCCGCCGTTGTCAAGGACGAAAAACGCCCGATTTTCCCGCTTATGCAACATTCCCACAAATCCGCGCCGAAAACTTTGTAAATTTTGCCATATTGAAATTTTTTCCGTTTCGCGCTATAATGTAGTGGTAAATGCGACCGGGGGTGTCTTTCGGCGGAATTTATGAAATTTAACAAAAAATATTCGGAGGATTCTAAACATGAAGTTAAAGAAGTTTTTAGCGGGAATCGTCGCCTGCGCGGTTGCGTCGGGCTTTATGGTTTTCGCGGCGGGCGCGGAAAGGGAGACGTTCTACATCAGCACCGCCGACGGCGACAGCTATTCGCAGTACGCGGCTGACATTTCCGACCTTAAAGCGGGCGACAAGGGCGTGCTGACCTTTACGGCGGCGAGCAGCGGAGCGAGCGGCTACCGCGTGCGCTTGAACACGAGCGAAATCAGCGCCCCCGACGGCGGCGCGTGGAGCGACGGCGACGTTGTCGGCAGCAGCAGCACGGACGGAACGTCTGTTCCCGCCCTTATCAGCGAAGCGAACGGCACGTTTACCGTAACCTTTACGGTAACCGATGATGATTACTGGAAAAACGCGAACACCCTGTGGATTGTCGGTCTGTACGGGAGCAACGATTTCACGCTCAGTGACGTCGCGCTCACCACCTCCGCCGACGCGGGACCCGGCGCCGAACCCGGCGACGGTCTGTTGCTCACAGGCAGAACCGCGAACTGGAACGCCGTGGACGTGATTGTTTCCACGCTCCCGGACGGCGTATATACGATTATCGTGGAATTAGCCTCCGACTCCGGGGCGCAGTTCGTCCTCGGTATGCCCGACAGCCCTTGGAGGGAGCTTGCCAAGAGTACCGAAGCTAAAACGACCGACACCCTCGGCTACACCTTCACGGTAACCGACGGCAAAGCGAAGTTGATCGGGCTTGACGGCGAGGAAAGCGAACAAGCTAAAATCCGTATCCAAACCGTTGAGGCGGACGTCGATTTAGAGATTTTGAGCGTAACCGTTAAAGACGCCGCGGGGAAAGTCGTAATCGGCGAGGATGAATTTGCCGAGTTCGCGGCGGAATGTGCTTCGGACGGCGGTTCGACGACCGATTATTTCATTAACGCGGGGAACCCCGTGTTCGAGTATGACGGTGTCAGCTCCGCCGACGGCGACGACGATGATGACGATGACGACGACGACGATGACGACGACGACGACGATGATGACGACGACGACGACGACGACGATTTCCCCTCAAACCCCAAAAACGGCGACGTGTACGATGACGAGTACGGCAACAAGTGGGTTTGGAACGGCTCGGATTGGGACTTGGACTTCACCGGCGGCGGTAGCGCCGGCGGCGGAACCGGCGGCGGCGCGACCACGGGCGGCGACGACAAAGGCGGCGCCAACACCGGCGCGGGCGGCGTGGCGGTAGTTCTCGGCGCGGCTGTGCTTGCGGCGGGCGCGGTTGCCCTCTCCCGCAAGAGAAAATAATCAAAATTCATTTGATTTTGCTCCTTAAAAAGTGGGTGTCCTCGGGCTTATTGCCCGGGGGCATTCGCTTTTTTGAACAAAAATGTCAAATTCGCGTCAAAAACTTTGTTTGTTTTGCCATATTGAAAATTATTTCGGTTTACGCTATAATGTAATGGTAAATGCGACCGGGGGGAAGTCTTTCGGCGGAATTTATTAAAAAAAAATATTTGGAGGATTTTAACAATGAAGTTAAGGAAGTTTTTAGCGGGAATCGTTGCTTGCGCGCTTGCGTCGGGCTTTATGGTTTTCGCGGCGGGCGCGCTTACGACCGTTCCGCAGATTGCCGATGTTACCATCGGGTCGGGCGACCAGGCGGGCGCGGGCTTTGCGAGCGGCGGTTCGCTCAATTTTGTCGGTGACTATGCGAGCGTAGTTTCCGCGAAGATTATTTTTGACGTCACCAATTTTGACAGTCTCGAGAAGGTTGGCGTACAAGTCGGCGCGAACACCAAGGGTTCCGGCTGGAAGCAGGCGGACATCGTGCTTACGAGTGCCGATGAGGAGTATATTTTGGACGCGGAAACCTTTTTGCCGGACGGCGGCGGTACGCCCGACGATGAAGGTTTTTATTTTGAGATATTCGTAGGTTCGTGGGACGGCGTTGAAGGCACCTTCACTGTCGAACTGTTGGATGCCGACGGCGAAGTCATTGACTTTGAAGAGAACGAAGGCGACGACGACGACGACGACGATGACGACGACGACGACGACGACGACGACGATGACGACGATGACGACGACGACGACGATGACGACGATGACGATGACGACGACGACGACAGCGACGACGGTGTCGGCGGCGGCGGCAGCGGCACGGGCGGCGGCGGCAACGCGGGCGCGGGCGGCGGCGGAACGACCACGGGCGGCGACGATAAAGGCGGCGCGAACACCGGCGTAACCGGCGTTGCGGCGATTCTCGGCGCGGCGGCTCTCGCGGCGGGCACGGTTGCCCTCTCCCGCAAGAGGAAATAATCGACATTATCCGCTTTCACAAAGATTTGGGCGAACGTCCCGGGGTAACACCCGGGGCGTTCGTCCGTCTTTTTTTTTTTTTTTTTTTTGAAAAATTTGACATCCGCGGGAAAATATGGTAGAATTACGCCGTGAGGTGGCTTGCATGGCGAATTTCGTTGGAACCCGCGAAAAACGAACCGCGAAAAGGTTGGCGGTTTCGGCTGTCTGTATTCTTTTCGTTGTCGGAATATTTTTTTCGACGGCGTTCGTTTTCGCGCATATCAACCATGAACACGTCCGCCTTCACGGTGAAAGCGACGCGGGGAACGCCTGCGCCGTATGCCTTCGCTTAACGGCGATTATCGACCTGCTGAAAGCCGTTTCCGCCGCGTCGGTTTGCGCCGCGCTTGCGCTCGGCGTTTTCCGGGTCGTTCGCCGCGCGCCGAAGCCCGTCGGCTTTCGCGCGGGTTTCCGCACCCTTGTTTGCTTGAAAGTTCGGATAGACAATTAAAGACCTCCGCGCAGGGCGATATTGCGCGCGTTTGGGGACGCTTCCCTTTTCGCGCCGTTATTTCCTTGCGTTTTTATGTGGAAATATAAAAACAAATGGAGGTATCTGAAATGAAAAGACTAATCGCGGTTATGCTCGCGCTGCTGCTTGCGGCAGGCTGCGTGCAAGCCCCCGTTTCAACCGGCGGGGATAAGAAAATCAGCGTCGTATGCACGGTTTTCCCGCAGTACGACTGGGTTCGCCAAATTGTCGGGAACAAGGCGAACGATATGGAAATAACCTTCCTTTTAGACGACAGGCTTGACCTGCACAGCTATCTGCCGACCGTCGAAGACCTTGTGAAAATCTCGACCTGCGACCTGTTTATCTATGTGGGCGGCGAATCCGACGAATGGGCGGAGGACGCGCTCAGGGACGCGGACAACAAGGATATGCTGGTAATCAGCCTGCTTGACGAGCTTGGCGACGCGGCAAAGGAAGAAGAGGTTAAGGAAGGCATGGAAGAGGAAGAGGAAGAGGAAGAAGACGAGGACGACGACGAAGAAGAAGGTCCGGAATACGACGAACACGTATGGCTTTCCTTGAAGAACGCGAAAATCTTCTGCGCCGTCATTACCGACGCGCTTTCGTCGCTCGCGCCCGGCAACGCGAAGGAATATCAAAGCAACCTTGCCGCCTACACCGAAAAGCTGTCCGCGCTTGACGCGGAATATCAGGCGGCGGCAGACGCGGCAGACGTCAAAACGCTGGTATTCGGCGACCGTTTCCCCTTCCGCTATCTTACGGACGACTACGGGCTGGACTATTACGCCGCTTTTGTCGGCTGTTCCGCCGAAACCGAAGCGAGTTTTGAAACCATAGTGTTCCTCGCGAAAAAGGTGGACGAGCTGGGATTAAACACGGTCATGTCAATCGAAAGCTCGGACGGTTCAATCGCCGAAACCATCGTTAAAACCACGGCGGACAAGAACGGGCAAATCCTCGTGCTTGATTCCATGCAGTCGGTAACGGCAAGCGAGGCGAAAAGCGCGACCTATCTCTCGATTATGGAAAGCAACCTCGACGTGCTGAAAGAGGCGTTGAAATAAAGGGGGGCGCGGTTATGCCGCAGTTAATCTGCCGGGATTTGGCTTTGGGCTACGAAGGGAAGACGGTGGTTTCGGAACTGTCCTTCACGGTGAACGCGGGGGATTATCTGTGCGTCGTCGGTGAGAACGGCACGGGCAAAAGCACCCTGATGAAAACCATTCTGAAGCTTAAAACGCCCTTATCCGGGGAAATACAAATAAACGACGGTCTGTCCGCGAACGAAATAGGCTATCTTCCGCAGCAAACCGTAATACAAAAGGACTTCCCCGCCTCCGTGCGCGAGGTCGTGCGTTCCGGTTGCCTGAACCGCTGCGGCTTGCGCCCCTTTTACAACAAAGCCGAAAAGCAAATGGCGGAAGACAACATGGAAAAACTCGGAATCGCCCCCCTCGCGAAAAGCTGTTATCGGGAACTTTCGGGCGGTCAGCAGCAGCGCGCGCTCTTGGCGCGGGCGCTGTGCGCCGCCCGGAAAATCCTGTTGCTGGACGAACCGGCGGCGGGGCTTGACCCGAACGCGGCGGCGGAAATGTACGCCTTAATCGAGAAGCTGAACGGCGGCGGGATTACCGTGATTATGATTTCCCACGACGTCGCCGCCTGCGTAAAATACGCCTCGCACATTCTGCATATCGGCGCGGGTTCGGCTCTGTTTTTCGGAACGAAAGCGGACTATCTGAAAAGCGAGGCGGGGTGCGCTTACGCCGAAACGGGGGAAAAAACATGACGGCAATAATGGACAAACTCGCTTTCTATTTTCAGTATCCGCTTGTGCGTTACGCGCTGATTGTAAGCGTCTTAATCGCGCTTTGCTCCTCGCTTTTGGGCGTAACGCTGGTATTGAAGCGGTTCTCGCTTATCGGGGACGGGCTGTCGCGCGTCGCCTTCGGCGCCGCGGCTGTCGCCGCCGCGTTCAGCCTGAACGACGACTTCCTCATGGTCATACCGCTCACGGTAATATGCGCCGTCTTGCTGCTTCGCGCGGGGCAGAACGCCAAAATCAAGGGCGACGCGGCAATCGCCATGATTTCCTCGGGCGCGCTTGCCGGCGGGTATTTGATTATGAAGCTCTTCCCGAAAACCTCGAACGTCTCGCGCGACGTTTGCGCCACGCTGTTCGGCTCGGAAAAAATCCTGATGCTTACCAAAACCGAAACATGGATGTGCGCGATTCTGTCGGCGGTCGTAATCGCAATATTCGCGATATTCTACCATAAAATCTTCGCCGTTACCTTCGACGAGGATTTCTCCGCGGCGACCGGGCTCCGCGCGAAAGTCTACAACTCGATGCTTGCCGTCGTGAGCGGGGTGGTCGTCGTTCTGGCGATGAACATGGTGGGCGCTCTGCTGATTTCCGCTTTGCTGATATTTCCGGCTTTGTCAGCCATGCGGGTGTTCAAGAACTTCAAAGCCGTGACCGTATGCTCGATGCTCATATCGGTAATTTGCGCGACGCTCGGCATTTTGATTTCCATCGTCGCCGGAACGCCGGTAGGCTCGACAATCGTCGTCGTATACGCGGCGGGGTTCTTCGTGTTCGGCGGCGCGGGAATTATCACAAGGAGGGGATAGAAATGAAAAGGCTTCTCTCGGTAATCTTATGCGTGGTCTGCGCGCTCCTCGCGGGGGGGTGCGGCGGTTCGGAAACCAAAACGCCGCCCGAAGGCGGCGGCGAAGGCGGCGTTGACGTGGACTTAACGGCTATGAGCAAAACGGTGGCGTATGCCGTAATCAACGAAATCATGGCGAACCCCGGCGATTACATCGGGAAAACCGTCAAGATAAACGGCCCTTACGCCAACGAGTATTATGACAAAACCGACCTGTATTACCATTACGTGGTTATCGAAGGCGACGGCGCCTGCTGTATCCAGTGGCTCGAGTTTATACGAAACGGCGACCACGCTTTCCCCGAAGACTATCCGCCGCAACAGGAAAAAATCCAGGTAACCGGCGTATTCGGCAGTTATGACGAACTCGGGGTTACCTACTACTACCTTGCCGCCGACGACATGACGGTGCTGGCTTAGGGGTTCCTCTTTCTGTACAGCGCAATCCCCGCAACGAAAGCCGCCAACGCTATGAAAAAGGCAAACCTGAACCCGACGCCCGTTTCGGGAACCGCGTCGCCGGGGGGTGCGTCGCCGGGGGGCGTGTCGTCGTCGCCGCCCCCGCCGTTTTCGTCGTCGTCGTCGCCCGCCGTCGATACGGTGTTCGTAAGGACGACGGCGGTGTCTTCCGAAAGGGTGAAGACGGCGGTTTCCCCGTTCACCGCGATGTTAACACCATCGGTACCGACACCGTCGGAGCCGACAACATAAGTCAAGTCATATTCCCCGGCGTCCGATTCCACGATTTTATAGGGCGCGTTCGGCAGCTTAATAACCGCCGTCTCGCCCGCCTTGATTGTCAAAACCGTGTTGCCGCCCGCGTCCGAAGGGTCGACGGTGTAATGGTTTTCCGCTATTTTTGTCAGCGGCAGTATTTCCTCGTATGAACCCGCGCCGACATATATGATGTTAAACCGAAATTCCGCGCCCTCCGCGTTCCCCGCGCCGCCCGAGACGTTCTTGGTGATTGAAAGGCTGTTCACCCGATAATTCAGGAAAGAGAACCAAAAATACCCGTCCTGAACCACCCTGAACTCTTCCGACCGGTGATAGCCGTTTTCGGCGTCCCAGTCTTGCGACGCGCCCTGTACGGACGTCGTAAGCCATTCGCTTTGAACGTCGTCAAATTCCGTTTGGACAAAAGCGTAAACGGACTGGTACCGCAAACCCAAATCCTCTTCCAGAACGCGGTAAAGATGAGCGGGGTTCAGCTCGATATAAGCCGCGTCGAACATACTCAAAACAAAGCTGCCGTTCGCGGCGTCCGTAATTCCCCCGTCTTTCCTGTCGCACCTGAACATATCGGGGGTAAGACCGACGGGCCGCCATGTGACGCCGTTATCGGTGGAACCTTCCAGAACAAAATCATAATCGTCGTCATAGTTGAACACCGCCTCGACGTTTTCGTCAATGTGGTCAATCGACACCTTTTGCACGTAAAGGCGCGCGTTTCGCGGCGGAAGGCGCGTTCCGGGCGTACCCGGGGTTTCGGGAGGAGTACCCGGTGTACCCGGCGTTTCGGGCGTACCCGGCGGCGTACCCGGGGTTTCGGGCGTTTGGGGCGGCGGCGCGAACGGATTGTCCGGGTAATCGGGCAAAGGCTTTTTTATATTGGTGAACGTCACCATCGCCAACCCGTCGTCCGTTTGGAACGCGGACGACGACGCGCCGCTTCCGCTCGCGGCGGCGGACGTTCCGATGTTGATTTCATAATTCGGCGACGCTTCAAAATTATCACCGACGCCGACTTCCCGCACGCGGTAAAACAACTCCGGCGGCAACCCCTGAATAAGCGCCAGCCCGCCGTTTTTCAGCGTGAAGGTGTTGTCGGCTTCATTGACGCCGTAAGCGCCGTGAACGTGGTATTCGCTTAAATCCGCGGGCGTGCCGACGCCGTCGGCTGTCGCTGCGTAAAGCAGCTGAAAGGTAAACTCGGCGTCTTCGTCAAGGGGGGAATAGTTTTCTATCCGCTTTGAAACGTATATGTCGCTCACGGGCGTGCCGACGGTACTCAAAGCGGCTTCGGCGTAAAGGTTCGCCCTCATCCCGTCGCCCGCGGCGCCTATGAAGGCTTGAACCGCGTTCCATTCCTGAACGCCGCCGCTTTCATAAACGAACACGACGGGCGTCCCCGCAAGCAAAGGCACGTCGTCGGCTTTCGCCTGCGCCTCGACGGTTAAAAGGTCGGTGTCCGCGCGGGAAGCCGGTATTCTGAGATAAAAATCGCCGCTTTCGTTGTTCGTGAAATCGTCGACGTACTGCCCGCTCCGGTCGGTCCCGTAGACGACGCCCGTCGGAAGCTCGGGCGCGGCGGCGTTCGGGGCGGCGACAAACTTAACGCCGCTTGAAGACGCGCCGCTGACGTTTAAGAACACCCTGTCCAAACTGAGCGAACCGGGCGAGTTCTCCAACTTTGCCGAAACGCGCAGCGGCCCGTAGAACTTGAACCCGCCGTCGTTTAGGTTCGCCGAATGTCTGTCGTTAATCTCCACCGAAAGGCGGGTCATGGCAAGCCCCGTCGAACGCCCGCTTTTCGCGTCGGAAACAAGCGCGTCCGTCAACGAGTTAAACGCATTTTTCATTTCGGGGAAACCGTCGAGGCTCGTCTTCATAATAACCACGCTGTCCCCCGCGAGGATTTTCCACATCGCCACCTTTGTCGCCATAAGAGCGACCGTTTCGTTGATATTCCCCGCCAAACCGGGATAAAGGCTTTTCAGGCGCGCCACGCTCGCGCGGCTTTCCGCGTCGTTCGCGAGGAAGTCGCCCCGGTAACCGTTCAGCGCAAGCCAATAAACCGCGTCCTCGTTCAAACGCAGCGTCGCCGAAGTGTTCCAGGGGGCGGCCGCGGTATACCCGCCTTTTTCGTCGACTGTGGCTTTCGCCGAACCGTCCCAATAGGTTTTATCGGCTTTGGAATGGAAAGGCACGAACGGGTCGACGCAGTAAATCTGCCCCGCGCCGCCCGCGCCGCCCGCGCCGCCCGCGCCGCCCACGGGAATGTCGGCGGCGCCGCTCCAAATACCGCCGCCGGGATAGTTGAGCGTGTATGTAATCTGAATGGAATCGTAGTATTTCAGCGTGACGGCGTAGGAATCCCCCGCCGTCGAAGCCGCGTCCGCCGCCCGAAGCGGAGCGATTAAAGCGAACGCGAAAGCGAACGCCGTGAAACACGCGAACGGTTTTTTCATGCTTAACCCTCCTCCTGTATTCAGTCCCAGTTGTGCCACACGTTTTGAACGTCGTCGTTGTCGTCAAGCATTTCAAGCAGGGTCGTCATTTTCTTGACCTGCTCCTCGTCCGAAAGCGTCGTATAGCTCGACGGAACCTGCTCCGCTTCCGCCGAAAGCACCGCGTATCCGCGTTCGGTCAAGGCGTCGGCGACACTGCCGACGTCCGACGGCTCGGTATAGACCTCTATAACGCCGTCCTCAAACGCGAAATCCCGCGCGCCCGCCTCAATCGCGTGTTCCATAAGCGCGTCGCCGTCCGCGTCGTCGTCCGCGTTATCAAGAACGACGACGCCTTTTTGCGTGAACATGAACGAAACGCAGCCCGCCGTTCCCATATTGCCGCCGTACTTGTCGAAATAATGGCGGATTTCCCCCGCCGTTCTGTTGCGGTTGTCGGTAAGGCAATCCACCATTACCGCCACGCCGCCCGGTCCGTAACCCTCGTACACGCAGTTTTCATAATTGCTGTTTTCGCCGCCGCCCTGCGCTTTTTTCAGCAGGCGTTCTATATTGTCGCCGGGGATGTTGTTCGCCTTGGCTTTCGCGATTATATCGCGGAGCCGGGAATTGTTGTTCGGGTCGGCGCTGCCGTTTTCCCTCACGCACACGAGGATTTCACGCGAGATTTTCGTGAAAATCTTCGCGCGCGCGCCGTCTTTCTCGCCTTTTTTCCTTTTAATCGTACTCCATTTGGAATGTCCCGACACGGAAAACTCTCCTTTCCGGCGCTACGCCAGCTTCCTGGGGCTGTACCGCTTAACGGCGTCTTGGTTCACCTCGATTTCGGAGGCGAGCATTTCCTTCGCCTTTAAGTTAATCATCTCCGTGAACTCGTCGCGCTTCATGCCGTAAATAACGCCGTCCCTGTACGTGTCGTATAAATCCTCGCGTTCCAGAATATCCAGCCTTTCCGCCACGTAATATACCTCCTCGGTTTTGTACAATTCCGGTTGGTTCGGCAACATCGAAAAAATATGCTCCGCAAGCGAAAACGCCTCGTCGTCCTCGCTGAATTGGCTCATGCTTATGATAAATTCGCCGTAATACTCGTCGGGTTCGCTGTCGTCGCCGTCATCGCCGTCCGAATCGTCGCCGTCATCGCCGTCCGAATCGTCGTCGTCGTCCGAATCGTCGTCGTCATCGTCGTCGTCGTCGTCATCGCCGGAAGCGGCGGCGGCTTTTTCTTCAACATAATCTTTATAGATTTTTTCAACCGCCGCGAAGTCCTCCCCCGCTTTCAGCCGCGCGACAAGCTCCTCCCCGAGTTTTTCCAGCTCCGCCAGCTCGCTCTCGGAAACAACGCTCCCGTAATCGTCGGTAATGCTGATGTATATAATTCTGCCGCGCGCGTAATCGTTCGCCCAAACCTCCTGCCATTCGGTTTCAGAAACGGGTTCGGTTCCGTCCGCGCCGTAAATGCTTTGCAGAAGCATATTCCCTTTTTGCGTCGTCACCTCGTAAAACTTCAAGGACTCCTTGCCTATTCCCCGGCTTTTGAAAAGCGCGCCCATGGTTTTCCCCTCGTACTGCTCGCCCATTTCCCCGGCGTCCTGCGTCCAGTCCGAATCGATGCTGTTTTTTATCTCGGTTTCCTTGTCCGCCGAAAAAACCAGCTCGCGTTCGTCGAACATTCTTTCCGTCACAAGCAGCTCCGCCGTCATTTCAAGAGCCCTGTTGTTCACCCAGTCTATGAACTTCACGCCTTCAAGCTCGTAATCCTCAAACTTAAACCCTTTCACCGTCGTGTCCACGCCGGGATAGGTTTCGATAAAAAGCGCGTCCGCTTCGACTATGGCGTTCATCTGGCAAAGGATAAACACGCCGGGGGCAATCTTCCTGTCGCCGACTTTCACGGAATAGGTCGTGTCCGCGCAAGCCGTCAGCGAAAGCGCGAGAGCCGCGCATAAAATTACCGCGATTGTTTTCTTTAACATTTCTTTATCCCCTTAACTCTATATTTTCGCTTTTCAAGGCTGAAAGTATGTCCGAGATTATTTCGTCAACCTCGCCGTCCGTAAGCGTCCCGTCCGCCTTCCTGAACGTCAGCTTGTAAGAAAGGCTTTTTTCCCCCTCTTTTAAGTTCCCGCCCTTGAACAGAGCGAAAAACTCGACGCTTTCAAGGAAGCCGCCGCTTTTCTTGATGAGCGCGATTATATCCCCCGAAGCCGTTTCGTCCGGGCAGACAAGGCTCAAATCCCGCGTGACGGCGGGATATTTCGGAACGGGCTTGTAATATTTCGCCGCGCCGTAGCAACCGCCGAACAGAGCTTCCAAATCAATCTCAGCCACATAAACGCGCTCGCTTATACCGAAACGGCGCAGTTCAAGCGGGCTTATTTCCCCGAAACGCGCCGCGCCGCCGACAGCCGCCCTTCCGGGGTGGAACGGCTTTTCGTCAAGGTCGCCGATTTCGGGCAGCGGGGCTATTTCCTCCATAACGCCCTTCAAGGTGTAAAAACTTTCGTCTTTGCCGTACAGCCCCACGCAGAGGAATTCCTTCTCCCCGTTTTTCCCGTATACCTTGCCGATTTCAAAAAGCCTGGCTTCGGCATTGCGGGCGGTGATGTTGTTTGAGATTACGCTCAGCATGGACGGAATCAGCGACAACCGCATTTCGCTCGTTTCCTCCCCGAACGGATTGCGGATTTTTATCGGCTTTTCGGTTTGCGCCTCATTCATTCGCGGGGGGACGAAACTGTATGTGACGCACTCGTAACACCCCTGCGCCGTCAAAACGCCCGTCAGCTTGCGGATGTCGCGTTCATAATCGCTTCTGCCGCCGCTTTTGACAAGGCGCGGCAAGGTGGGCTTGATGTTGTCGTACCCGTAAATCCTCGCGACCTCCTCCGCCAAATCGCACGTCAGTTCAATATCCGAACGCGCTCCCGGCGGAATAACCGCGTTATCCTCGCGGTCAAACCCCAGCCTTTCAAATATCCTTGTCTGTTCGCTTTCGGAAATGTCCGTTCCCAAAATCGCGTTGATTTTCCGGTAATCGTGGGGCGTTTTCCTCCGCGTTTCCTCAAAATTGACGTAATCGATAAAGGTGTCCGAAACCTCGCCGCAGCCCAATTCCTCCGTAAGCTGCAAAGCGCGCAGCAACGCGGTTTTGACGTTCGCGGGTTCCAAGCCTTTTTCAAACCGCGACGAGGATTCCGTGCGGCGGGCGATTTTCTTCGAGGCTTTGCGAACGCTTACCCCGTCAAAACACGCCGCCTCGAATATCACCGTGTCGGTATCGGGCATAACGCCGGAATATTCCCCGCCCATCACCCCCGCCACGGCAATCGGCTTCATTTTATCGGCTATAACGAGAACGCCGCCGTCAAGCTCGACGGTGTTTCCGTCGAGCAGGGTTATCCTTTCGCCGTTAAACGCGCTTCGGATTATGATTTGCCCCCCTTCGATGAACCGCCTGTCAAAAGCGTGCAGGGGGTAGCCGTATTCGAGCATGACGTAATTCGTTATATCGACGATATTGTTAATCGGACGGACGCCCGACGCTTTCAGTCGCGCGGCGAGCCATTTCGGGGAAGGGGCGATTTTCACGTTCTTCGCCAACCCCGCCATATAGCGGGAACAAAGCCGCTTGTTTTCTATAACGACGTCGATTTCCTTCTCTATGTTGCATTTGAACCCCGTGTGGGAAGGCTCCTTTAAGCGAAGCGGCAGGTTGAAGGTCGCCGCCGCCTCCCGCGCAAGCCCCGTCACCGAAAGGCAGTCCGGTCGGTTGTTGGTAATCTCAAATTCCATTACGGTGTCGTTCAGACCGAAAAAATCCAGCGCGTCCATACCGATTTCGATTTTGTCAAAATCCGGGTCGTCGTTCAGTATAAGGATACCGTCCGCGCTCGCGTAAGGGAAGTCGCCTTTGTCCAGCCCCAGTTCGTCAAGGCTGCACAACATCCCCTCGCTTACTTCCCCCCTGAGTTTGCTTTTCTTGATTTTCACGGCGCAACCGTCGCGCCTGTTCAGCACGACGCCCCCGTCCAAAACCACGGGAACCGCCGCCCCTTCAAAGACGTTCTGCGCCCCCGTGACAATCCGAACGGGTTCGGGAGCGCGGACGTCAACCGCGCAAATCCACAGCTTGTCGGAATTTTCGTGCCTTTTTATTTCAAGCACCTTCCCGATTACGATTTTTTTGAGCGGTTCGGAAAGGCTTCTGTACCTCTCGACTTTTGAGCCGGACATGGTCAAGCCCGACGCCAGTTTGTCCGTCGGGACGCTTTTGACGTCCACGTAATCGTTAAGCCAGTTAATTGACAGGTTCATCGTCGCTCCTTTAAGTTTCGCAAGAGGTCTACTAAAACTGCCGCAAAAATCTCATGTCGTTTTCGTACAGCAACCGCATATTGTCAATTTCATACCGCATAAGCGTAATCCGTTCTATCCCGACGCCGAACGCGAAGCCGCCGTATTCTTCCGGGTCGATGCCGCAGTTGGAAAGCACGCGCGGGTGTACCATTCCGCAGCCGAGCATTTCAATCCAGCCCTCGCCCTTACACAGCGGACAGCCGCTGCCCCCGCATTTAAAGCAGGACAAATCCACCTCCGCGCTGGGTTCGGTGTAGGGGAAATGGTGCGGGCGGAACCTAAGCCTTATGCCGTCGCCGTAAAGACGTTTGAAAAATGTTTCGAGCGTGCCTTTCAAGTCGCCGAAGGTTATGCCCTTATCCACGACAAGCCCCTCGCACTGGTGGAAAATCGGCGAATGGGTCGCGTCGGCTTCGTCGCGGCGATAAACGCGGCCGGGGCTTATCACGGCAATCGGCGGTTTTTGTTCAAGCATGGCGCGGATTTGCACCGAGCTTGTCTGCGTTCGCAAAACGGTTTCGTCGTCTATATAGAACGTGTCCTGTTCGTCGCGGGCGGGATGCCCCTCCGACGTGTTGAGCATATCGAAAACGTACCGCGTCTCCTCGACTTCCGGCCCGTAGACCATGGTATAGCCCATTGAGATAAAAATTTCCTTCAATTCGTCAAGAACGATGTTCAAAGGATGGCGCGAACCGATTTTCCGCCGGACGCCGGGCAGCGTTATGTCAATCCTTTCGGTTTGCAGTTTCTTTTCGATTTCCGCCGATTCAAGCGCGGACAGCTTCGCCGCGAACGCCGCTTCAAACTCGGCGCGGACGCTGTTCGCAAGCTGACCCGCGACGGGGCGTTCCTCGGCGGGGAGAGTACCCGTCTGCTTCAAAATCGCGGTAAGCTCGCCCTTTTTCCCGAGGAAGGCGACCCTCGCTTCTTCCAGCGCCTTTCGGTCGGGCGCGCTTTCAACCGCGGACAGCGCGCGCTTTTTCAGTTCGTCGATTTGCTGTTTCATTTCCAATCCGCCTTCCGCCGTAAATTAAACCGAGGTTTTCGGCTACCCCCAATAGGAATCGAACCTATAATTGAGTCTTAGGAGGACCCCGTTATATCCATTTAACTATGGAGGCGTCACGCGGGAGGGGTTCGGAAATCCCCGTAACATTATACAATAAAAAAGACATAATTTCAACCCCCGCGCGTTAAATTCACGCTTTATTTCTCCCTTTTCCTGAAAACCACCAGCTTGCTTAAAACATAGTTCAGCGTCAAAACCGCGACGCTCGCCGCCGCTTTCGCGAAAAACTCGTACCAACCGCCTTTCAGCCCCGTCAAATCCACCAACAGGAACATCAGCAGCAAATCGACCAGAAACGTAAACACCCGCGCCCCGTAAAACGAGAAAAACTCGCGGATTGCCCCCGTAAGGCTCTTTTGCCTGCTTTTGAACACCCACGTCTTGTTGGTTACATAGGCGAACGTCACCGCGAAAATCCATGAGAGCGTGTTGGGCAAAACAGTGTCGGAAGCCACCCCGAACACATTCGCCGCGCGGAAAAACCACGCCAAAAAATTCGGGGCGGCGTCTTCGTTCGGGAACAGCCGCCGAAAAAAGAAATACGTCGCGAACGACACCGCCGTAGTCAGCCCGCCGAAGAACACATATAAGCATATTTCCCGCTTTTCGTAAAGCAGTTTTTTTAACTTGTTTAACATTAGACCTCTTGCGAAACTAAATCGCAATGTCTTTTCGGCTGATTTTCCGTCATACTGCGTTAATTTTTCCTCAAATATCGCGGATATTATCGTCAAAATTGCCTTGTCTGACGAAA
>JAIRWE010000177.1 GCA_031253365.1 Oscillospiraceae bacterium
GTCCGACTTTATCGCGCGTTATGCGAAGCGGAATATAAAAGTATAGTCGAAAACGGGAATACTTTCGTTGAATACGATTTTGCTTTGGAAAAGAAATGGTTTGCGACGTGCCTTGAACACGCCGTGAAGTGGGGTGCGCGATTTTATCCGGACGGTGTTTACGGTATTATTGAAGCGACGGTTTTGCGGAAATCTTTGGAGTATATGTTTTACGCAAAAGCGCTTGACAATATCGAACCTGCGTATTCTGCGGATATAGCGTTATTGAACAAAATTGTCAGGAGGTTACGTTTATTATGAGCAAGAAGACTGTTAAAGCCCATATAAGTTGGGTGCCGTTTGAGGAAGGCGGAAGGAAGCGCATACTTCCGGTTGGTATGCGATACTGCCCTATTATTGTGTTTGAGTTTGAGACCGCCCCTAAGACGCTTTGGAGCGCGGAAGTCTATAATACCGCGATAACCGGTAACGCATCCGTCGCGGATGTGTCCTATTTGGCGGACGACGCGCCGTATCATCTGTTGCAGCCGAGGAGCAAGTTTTTTCTGTACGAAGGGCAGCGAGTTGTTGCGGAAGGCGTTATTGTTTGATACGCAGATTTGGCGATACGGTTCATCTTTGAAAAAGTTCTTTCGGAGGTTGCCTTATGGTTTTTCGCGTGTATTCCGAGAAGAAGCCCGGCTTCGATATCGAGTGCGAGGCGCTCAAAGCCGATTTGTCCGCCGCCCTTCGCGTGGCGGTGAACGGCGTGAGGATTATCAATCGCTATGACGCGGAAGGCATAACCGAGGAATTTTTTTTTCAATCGGTTCCCGTCGTGTTCTCCGAACCGCCCGTCGATAATGTTTTTTATGAGCTGCCGCCGCTCGCGGATAACGAAAGGGCTTTCGCGGTCGAGTTCTTGCCGGGGCAGTTCGACCAAAGGGCGGACAGCGCCGCCCAGTGCGTGGGTATCCTGTGCGGGTGCGAACGCCCCGTCATTCGTTACGCGAAGATATACATACTGGCGGGCGTTATTTCCGACGCCGATTTCAAGCGGCTCAAGGATTACCTCATCAACGCCGTGGAAGCGCGGGAATGCGGCTTCGACAAGCCGGAAACGCTGAAAGCCGTTTACGGCGCCCCGGGGGGGATAAAGACCTTCGACGGGTTCACGCAACTTGACGAACCCGCCTTGGAAGCGTTTTTGAAGGAACATTCCCTCGCCATGGATTTGAGCGATATAAAGTTTTGCCGCGATTATTTCAAAAGCGAGGGAAGGCAGCCCACCGCCACCGAAATAAGCGTGATTGACACCTACTGGTCGGACCACTGCCGCCACACCACCTTCGGGACGATTATAGAAGAAGCCGTAATCGAGCCGGATTATATCAAGCGCGCCCACGACGATTACCTTCGCCTCGGAAAGCCGACGACGCTTATGAACATAGCGGTTTCGGCGGCGCGGAAGTTAAAGGGCGACGGGCTTCTCCCTCGGCTTGACGAAAGCGAGGAAGTCAACGCCTGTTCGGTCAAGGTCGACGCCGTCGTGAACGGGAAGCCCGAGCCGTGGCTGATGATGTTCAAGAACGAAACCCATAACCACCCCACCGAAATCGAGCCGTTCGGAGGGGCGGCGACCTGTCTGGGCGGCGCCATTCGGGACCCCTTGTCGGGGCGCGCTTACGTTTATCAGGCGATGCGCGTTTCCGGCGCGTCGGACCCGCTTTTACCCGCGCGGCAAACGAGGAAGGGCAAGCTCCCGCCCCATAAAATCACCACCACGGCGGCGGCGGGGTTCTCGTCCTACGGGAACCAAATCGGGCTGGCGACGGGTATTGTTTCCGAAATCTATCACCCGGGTTACATGGCGAAGCGAATGGAGTTGGGAGCGGTCGTCGGGGCGGTTCCCGCCGGGAACGTCGTTCGCGAACGCCCGGCGGAAGGCGACGTGATAATCCTTCTCGGCGGGCGGACGGGCGCCGACGGTTGCGGCGGCGCGACGGGTTCGTCAAAGGCGCACGGCACGGAAAGCCTGGTTTCCTGCGCGGCTCAGGTTCAAAAGGGCAACGCGCCCGAGGAACGGAAGCTGCAAAGGCTGCTGAGGAACCCGGAAGCGGCGCGGCTGATTAAACGCTGCAACGATTTCGGGGCGGGGGGCGTTTCCGTCGCCGTCGGGGAATTGGCGGACGGCGTGGAAATACGGCTGGACGCCGTTTTGAAGAAGTACGAGGGCTTGAACGGCACCGAACTCGCCATTTCGGAATCGCAGGAGCGTATGGCGGTCGTCGTTGATAAAAACGACGCCGACAGGTTCGTCGCCCTGGCGGACGGGGAAAATCTGGAAGCCGTGCCGATTGCCCGCGTCACGGCGGAAAAACGTATGCTCATGCGGTTCGACGGCGCGGTTATATGCGATTTGTCAAGGGAGTTTATCAATTCCTCCGGCGCCGAAAAGCGCGCGAAGGCGTTCATTCCGACGCCGCGAACCGACTTTCCCTCCGGATTCGGCGATTGGGAGGCTATGGTCGCGGATTTGAACGTATGCTCCCAAGAGGGGCTGAGTTCGCGGTTCGATTCCACCGTGGGCGCGGGAACGGTCTTAATGCCGCTGAGCGGCGGGACGCAAAGCACGCCCGTTCAGGCTATGGCGGCGAAGCTCCCCGTTGACGGCGATACGCGAACCGCCTCAATCATGGCGTGGGGGGGGAACCCCGCCGTTACCGAGCGTTCGCCTTTTCACGGGGCGGCGCTGGCGATAGTCGAATCGGTGTCGAAAGTCGTCGCGGCGGGGGGAATATCCCGTGAATGTCATCTGTCCTTGCAGGAGTATTTCGAGAGACCGGGGAACGCCCCCGAACGCTGGGGGAAACCGCTCGCCGCCCTGCTCGGCGCGTATAAGGCGCAGCTCGGTCTGGGTTTGGCGGCAATCGGCGGCAAGGACTCCATGTCGGGCAGCTTCGAGGAGCTGGACGTGCCGCCCACCCTTATTTCGTTCGCGGTAACGGCGCGGGACGCGGGCAAAATCATTTCGGCGGAGTTCAAGGGCGCGGGGGACGGCGTTTATTATATCGCGCCCGACTATGACAAAGACGGGATGCCCGATTTTGAAAGCGTCAAGCGCGTGTTCGCGGTTATCGAGCGCGAGATTGAGTCGGGGAACGCGCTCGCGGTGTGGTCCCTCGCTTCGGGGGGGATTGCCGAGGGCGTGTTCAAGATGTCCTTGGGCAACCGAATAGGCGTTAAGCTCGCGCCGCTCCCCCGCGAAAGGCTGTTCGGGCTTTGCTACGGCGCGTTCGTGGCGCAGGCGCGCGCCGCCATTCCCGAAGCCGAAAAAATCGGCGAAACAATCGGCGAGTATAAAATCGCGGACGGCGGCGAGGTTCTTGATATTTCCGAATTGGAAAAGGTTTGGAACGCCAAACTGGAACCCGTGTTCAGGAATACGGTTCCGCCCCGCCCCGCCCCCCCCGTCATAGAGTATCGAAAGGGCGCGGCAACGCCTTCGCCGTCCGTAAAAATCGCGAAGCCGCGCGTTCTCATTCCCGCCTTCCCCGGGACGAACGGCGAGTATGATATGGCGGCGGCTTTCGGGCGGGCGGGCGGCGAAAGCGACATATTCGTGGTGCGGAATTTGACGCCCGCCTTCGTGCTTGAATCCGTGAGCGAGTTTGCGCGGCGCGTGGACGAGTCGCAGATAATCGCGATTCCCGGCGGGTTTTCCGCCGGCGACGAACCCGAGGGCAGCGGTAAGTTCATCAGCGCGTTTTTCCGCGACCCGAAGATAAAAGAAGCCGTCCTCAGGCTTTTATACAAGCGGGACGGGCTGATAATCGGTATTTGCAACGGGTTTCAAGCCTTGATTAAGCTGGGTTTGCTGCCTTACGGCGATATACGGGACATGACGGACGGTTCGCCCACGCTGACGTTTAACGAGATAGGGCGGCACGTTTCGCGAATGGTGTACACGCGCGTTTGCACCGATAAGTCCCCGTGGCTGTCGAAATGCTCCGTCGGCGAGGTTTACGCCGTTCCCGTTTCGCACGGGGAGGGGCGGTTCTCCGCCGGCGAAGGCGTTGTCCGCGAGCTTATCTCGAACGGGCAAATCGCGGCGCAGTACGCGGATTTTTCGGGAATGCCGAGTATGCGGTTCCCGTTCAACCCGAACGGTTCCGACTGCGCCGTTGAAAGCGTCATCTCCCCGGACGGCAGGATTCTCGGAAAAATGGGACACAGCGAAAGGTGGTCGGACGGCTGCTTCGTGAACGTAGACGGCGTAAAGGAGCAAAAGCTGTTCGCGGCGGGAACGGAATATTTCGGTTAGGCGGCGGGGCGGCGGGGCGGCGGGGCGGCTACGGGTTCGTTTCTTCTTCCGGCGGCGGCTGCTCCGCGGGCGGCTCTTCCTTGTTGAAGTATGTCTGTTCCAGCAAACGTATGGCGGTGTCTTCGATAAGGCGGAGATAGGACAGCTTTTTCACCCATTTTTTCGGAACGAAGCCGACGCCGTGGTACGCGCCGAGCAGCCCCCCGCACATCGCGCCGCATACGTCGCTGTCGCCGTCGTGGTTCACCGCCAGGCGAACGGCGTTCTTGTAGTCGTCCTCGTGTAAGGCGGCTGAAAACAACGCTATACCGAGCGCGCGGTCGGCGCGGTTCCCCGTTCCGATTGTTCGGACGGCTTCAAGCGGGGGAACGCTTTCGTCGCCGAGGAGTTCGAGCGTCATACGCAGCGTTTCAAGGCATTCGTCGCACCCGTCGTAGGAACGCAGGATGCTCATGGCTTTTTCCGCGGCGTCGTCTATTCTCGCGCCGTTGACGAGCTGCGCGATAATCGCCGAATAACACCCCGCCGACAAATACCCCGTCGGGTTGCCGTGCGTTATGGCGGCGAAGTCCGCCCCCGCGCGGAACGCCAAAAGCGTGTCGAAATTAAAGAACAGCCCCGCCGGCATAACCCGTTTCACCGCGCCGTTATCGGAATTGTCGTTCTTCGGTTCGCCTATTTTGCCGTAATTCAGGTTCCCGGCGGCGGCGAGCGCGTCGACGTTTACGGAAGATGAAAACCGCTTCTTGTACAGCCCTTTCGTTTTGATAAGGGCGGACCTGTACGGATTGGCGCTCTTGTCGAACAGCCAGGAATACTCGTTGCCGGCGATTGTTTTCGTCTGTGTGTAAAGCCAGTATTGGTAAGCGTAGAAAACGTAAGAGGCGTAATTGACGCCTTCCGGGAGCTGCGAAACCGACGCCCAGGTTATTCCGTCGGCGGTGAAGAGCATCATCTGCGTCGCGTCCGAGAAAAGCGCGGTTTCGGTTTTCGAGCTGACCGCGAGCTGCAGGCAGCCCTTCTTCTCGAACCGCGCGCATATCCCGTCGAACGGCAGGTCCCTGCACGGATAACCGAACGCGTCGCCCACGCTGAACCCGGTAAACGCCCCGATAAAGCGCGAGTCGTATGTTAATTTCAGCATTTGGGCTTATCTCCGTATCCTTTTGTTGTGACGCTTCTTTTTCCTTTCGCGTTGAACGCGGCGCAAGGAATTGAGCACGATTAAGGTGATTATCAGCAGCGCCAGCAGCGCCACCAACGGCTTGAACCACCACTGACCGAGGACGTTGTTGACCTTTTCGATTCTTTCCGCCGCCTGTGAGCGTTCCACGCCGCTTTGCGTGACCAACTGCCATTTCCCCAGCGATTTGTTGGCGAGCTTCAACTCTATGCTTCCGAAAACGTCGCCCTTGCCGACGGGAGCCGTCGTTTCCTCCTCCGCGTCGATTATATAGAGGATTGCGCTTTCTATATCGAGGGTTTTCGGTAAAAGCGTCCAAAAGTCCGCCTCCATCTTGGGGAAGATGTTGATTTCACTCGCGTCCTGCCCTTCCGCGACTTTGACGCTCCCGACGGGTTCGTTCGCGGGGAGGACGCGCCGGTACGCGAACGTCGAGAAAGCCCACCGATAAAGCATCTGGTGGTCGAGGTAAGCGTTGTGCAGGGCTTTCAGGTTATTGCCGGCTTCGTCTATATAAGTGACGTGGTAATAGTACGGCGCGCCCATGGTCACGACGATGTACGAGTATTCGTCCCTCGTCGCCGAGGACACGAGGCACGCCGTGCCGCCCTCCGACCTTTTCCAGCCGACCGTGCTGTCCCTGTCGTAAAAATAGTCTATGCTCCCCGTTTTTATGCCCGTGGCGAATTCATAGTAATAGGGGTTTTTGGGGTCGCCGCGCAGGAGCATATTCCTGTTGTCTATGACATAGCCTTCGGGTTCGGCGGGTATGGGCGGCATCATGTACTCGGACTTCCTGACGATTTCGGAAAAAAGCGGGAAATTGTCAATCGCGTACTGCGCTATAAGGTACATATCGTAGGCGCACGACCAGTTGTCCGGCTGATACAGCCCGTGCGCGTTCGCGAAATTCGAGTTGACGCACCCGATTTCGGCGGCGCGGGCGTTCATCATCGCGTAAAACTCTTCCATATCGCCGCCGCCGACGTTATAGGCGAGGATGTTCGCCGTTTCGCACCCGGAATAAAGCATCAGCCCGTAAAGGCAGTCGCGGTAGGAGAGGTTGTCCTGCGCGAAAACGGTTCCCGCCGTCGCGACGTCCGTTTTGTTCGGGTCGCCCGAGTGGAACTCGTCAAGGCAGACCGAAGCCACCGTGAGCCTTTCGTCAAGGTTTTTCACCTTTTCGAGCGTGATGAGGGCGGTCATAATCTTGGCGGTGGAGGCGGGAACCATCTTTTTCGTTTCGTTCTTGGCGTAAACGGGGATTCTCGTGTCGGTGTTCACCACATAGACGCTCTCGCTGTTCAAAACGCCTTCCGGCTTTATTCCGCCCAAGACAAAGACGTCGTCCGAGTCGCCGACGTCGTCCCCGGAGCCGTCGCCGTCCGAATCGCCGTCAACGAGTTCCTCACCCTCGGAACCGCCGTCCTCGGAGCCGTCGTCCCCGTCCTGCGCGAAAACGGTCAAAACCGCTTGATTGCTGAACAAAATCGCAATGAGCAACACCAACGCCGAAAAAATTTTTATTTTTTTTCGCCATAACATCTGGACAAATCCCCCCAAATTATATATAATGTAATGAAAGCGTGATTTTTCCCATACATTATAACAGAGATTCGGCGAAAATAAAAGACTTTATTCAAAATTGTAATAATTTTTTAACTTTTAAGAAGGACGGCGCGAAGATGACGGATTACGGGGAGTGCGGCTTTGAAGCGAAATTGTAATAATTTTTAACTTTTAAGAAGGACGGCGCGAAGATGACGGATTACGGGGAGTGCGGCTTTGAAACGAAAATGGTACACGCGGGATATGACGGCGACGCCAGCCATGCCGTCGTGCCGCCGCTGTATCAGACCAACGCCTATTATTACGACGACACGGCGCACGCGCAAAGGCTGTTCGGGTTGAAGGAGGCGGGTAACATCTATACCCGCATCACGAACCCCACCAACGCCTTCCTTGAAGCGCGCGTGAACGCCTTGGAGGGCGGGGTGGGCGCGTTGGCGTTTTCGTCGGGGCACGCCGCCATGTTCGGCGCGATTGCCAATTTGGCGTGTTCCGGGGACGAAATCGTTTCTTCCCGCGATATTTACGGCGGGGCGGTAAATATGTTCGGCGTGTCGCTGAAACGCCTCGGCATTACCGTGAAGTTCGTCGACCCGGACGACCTTCGCGCTTGGGAGGCGGCGGTCACGCCGCGAACCCGCCTGTTCTTCACCGAGTTAATCGGCAACCCCAACGCCAATATTTCCGACATCGAAAAAATCGCCGAAACAGCCCACGCGCACGGAATCCCCTTTATGGTAGACGGGACGTTCAACACGCCTTATCTTTGCCGCCCCCTTGAATGGGGAGCGGATTTTACGGTTCATTCCGCCACGAAGTTCCTTTCCGGGCACGGGCAGGTAATGGCGGGGATTGTGACGGACGGCGGCAGCTTCGAGTTCAAAGGCAACCCGCGCTTCCCGCTGTTCAACCAACCCGACGTGTCGTATCACGGAATGGTTTTCGCCGACGCGGGGCGCGGCGCGTTCATTCTCAGGCTTCGCGCTTTGATTCTGCGGGATTTCGGGGCGTGCGCGGCGCCGTTCAACTCGTTCGCGGTCTTGCAGGGGATAGAAACGCTTTCGCTGCGTATGGAGCGGCACTGCGACAACGCGCTCAAAATCGCCGAATATCTCGAGAGCCGTTCCGACGTTCTTTCCGTCGGGTACCCCTCGCTTAAAAGCGGCAAGTACCGCGCTTTGGCGGACAAGTATATGCCGCGCGGCGCGGGCGGCGTGTTCTCGTTCAGGCTGAAAGGCGGAAAGGAAAAGGCGGTTGCGTTTATGGACGGGCTGAGGCTTATCCAAAACGTGTCGAACGTGGGGGATATACGCACCCAGGTGGTACATTCGGCGACCACGACGCACAGCCAGTTATCCGAGGAGCAGCTGAGGTTAAGCGGGATTGACGGCGGCGACGTGAGGATTTCCGTCGGGATAGAAACCGCCGACGACTTGATAAGGGATATAGAGCGGGCGCTTGACGGACGGAGGGCGAAAACGGGTTAAAGGACGAAACATGATTTATGTGACAGGCGACACGCACGGCGATTTAAGCCGGTTCAAACTTTCTGCGGCGCGAAAAATCAAAAAGCGCGACGTTTTGATTGTCTGCGGTGATTTCGGTTTTGTCTGGGACGGCGGCGTAAAGGAGAAGCGCGTGCTTAAATGGCTCGGAAAGCGGCGGTACGACGTGCTTTTCGCGGACGGCGCCCACGAAAACTTCGACGAGCTCAAAAAGTACGGGGAAGAATACTGGTGCGGCGGAAAGACGCGCAAAATCAGCGGGAGGCTGCGTATGTCGGCGCGCGGGCAGGTGTTTGAAATCGGGGGCAAGCGGGTGTTCGTGTTCGGGGGCGGCGACCGCGACGACGGCGCGGCAAGCGGCGGCGAGGGCGAAAAGCCCACCCCGGAGGATTTCGCCGAGGCGATGAAGAACCTGGAAAAGGCGGATTTCAAGGTCGATTACGTAGTCAGCTACGAGCCGCCCACGCAAATCACCGAGTTCCTTTCGCTGAGCAAACTCGACGACGACGCCGCGCCCGAAAGCGAGCGCGCCGGTCATTATCTCGACGAGATAAACAAGAAGCTCAAATATGAGCGGTGGTTTTTCGGCAGGCATCACATCAACAAAATCGTGACGCCGAAGTATTTCGCGCTGTTCGACGGTATTGTGAGCGCGGAAAGCGCGGTCGGCGCGCATTTCAAAAAGCCGCGCTGAAATATAATCGGGAGGTTTGGTACAATGGCTGATTTTACCTACGAGATAACAAAGGAGCTGGGCGTTATTTCCGAAAACGCCAAAGGCTGGCAAACGAGGCTCAACATGGTCAGCTGGAACGGCAACGAGCCGAAGTACGACATTCGGCCGTGGTCGCCGGACGGCGAGAGAATGGGGAAGGGGATTTCGCTGTCCGAGGAAGAGATGAAGCGGTTGACGGAGCTGTTCGACGAGCGGGACGAGCAGGACTCCTTTGAATAGTCCCGAAATGAAAGGATTGTTATGAAAAAGTACACTTGTCCCATTTGCGGTTATGTGCATACGGGCGTGGAGGCGCCGGTGTTCTGCCCGCACTGTAAGTGCAGGGGCGAAAAGTTCGAAAGCTCCGAAAAATTGCCGTCGGAGATAATGTTCGATATGCCCGAAAAGCCGAAAAAGCCGTCGAAGGCGGTTCCGAAAAAACGGGAAGAGCCGGATGAAGACGAATTAGACGAATTAGACGAGCCGGACGAATTAGACGAGCCGGACGAGCCGGATGAGCCGGACGAATTAGACGAACCGGACGAATTAGACGAGCAGGACGAGGCGGACGAGGCGGACGAGCAGGGCGGGGGGATAATCCCCGAAGGCTTGCTTGGCGGCTGTTTCATGGGGGGATGCGCCGAAGCGGGCGTGCTGCTTGTTATGTCGAACGCGGCGCGAAACGCGGGCTGCCGCGAGTTCGCCGAGAAATTGAGGCGGGCGGCTTTTCGCAAAGCGGAGGAAGCGGCGGAAGGCATAGTTTAGGCGATGCGCTGAGCGCCATTAGCTCAATTGGATAGAGCGTCTGGCTACGGACCAGGAGGTTTGGGGTTCGAGTCCCTTATGGCGTATGGCAAGCGCACCCCCGTCGCGGTAAAGCGGCGGGGGTTGTCGCGTGGGGGGATATGCGCTGCGTTTCCGAATCCTCGCCGTCGTCGGAAAAAGAGAACGCCGCGTCCGTCAGCGCGGCGGTTTTATTTCCAAGTCTATGATAGACTTCTTGCGAAACTAAATCGCAATGTCTTTTCGGCTGATTTTCCGTCATACCGCGTTAATTTTTCCTCAAATATCGCGGATATTATCGTCAAAATCGCCTTGTCTGACGAAAAATCCACACAAAAATCCACTACAATTTAGTTTCGCAAGAGGTCTAATTGCCGATACCCCGCGTTTTCAATAGATTTTAACCGAAAAATATATTTTTGGTGTGTTAATTAAATAACAAGCCAAATCCCTTGACTTATCAGCGTTTTTGAGTTATCATTACTGTATGTAAGTCACAGATTAAAACGGAGATACAAGTATGATTCTCAATACCGTAAGGCTTCCGCATTTTGACGCTTCCGCCGATAAAAAAACCGTTAAGCTCCCGTTGCCCAAAAAGGTTATAATCAGTTTATCGCAGAGCATCGGCGCGTCTTGCGAACCGCTTGTCAAAAAAGGCGACGCGGTTCTGACGGGGCAGTTAATCGGCGACAGCGACGCTTTCGTATCCGTTCCCGTTCACGCCAGCGTTTCCGGAACCGTTACGGGCGAAACGGAAATTCTCAGCGTCAACGGACGGTTGAGCCGCGCCGTCGTTATACACACCGACAGCCTGCAAAAAATTTGCGAAGATTTGAAGCCGCCCGTTATCAATAACAAAGAAAGTTTTCTGAAAGCGATTCGCGGCAGCGGAAGCGTGGGGTTAGGCGGTGCGGGGTTCCCGACCCACGTGAAGCTGTCTTTCGATTCCAAAAAAACGCCGGTCGATTCGCTCATCATAAACGGCGCCGAGTGCGAACCTTACATTACGAGCGATTACCGCGAGATTATCGAAAACTCGCAAAACATCGCAAACGGGATTAAACTCGTAATGAAGTATCTCGAAATTCCTACGGCAATAATCGGAATTGAGCGCGATAAACCCCTCGCGATTGAGCGTATGCGCGAGATTGTCGCGAACAATCCCGAAATCAACGTCAAACCGCTCTCTTTGCGATACCCGCAGGGCGCGGAGAAAATCCTCATTTACAAAACGACGGGCAGAACGGTCAGGGAAGACGAGCGTCCCTATTCGGCGGGATGCCTTGTGCTTAACATTTCGACCGTCGCGTTTATCGCCGAATACGTCAAGACGGGTATTCCGATGATAAAACGCCGGCTTACCATTGACGGGGATATTGTCAATAAAGCCGTGAACGTCAGCGTCCCTATCGGGACGACGCTTTCGGAGCTTTTGCAAAGCGCCGACGCGCGAATAATTCCGGACAGGGTGATTTTCGGCGGACCCATGATGGGCTCTTGCGTTTATGACCCGGACACGCCCGTAGGTAAAACGACCAGCGCGTTGCTGCTTTTCGGAAATTCCAAGCTGAAAAAGGAAAGCGCGTGTATTCGTTGCGGAAAGTGTATCGGTTCATGCTCGATGAACCTTTCCCCCGTTGAGATAAACAAAGCTTACGACGCCTCGAACAAGCCGCTTTTGAAAAAATTGCGGGTAGGTCTTTGTATGAACTGCGGTTCTTGTTCTTACGTCTGTCCGGCGAAGCGCAACATTTCCGAAAAAAACCAGTTGGCGAAACAGTTGATTAAAGGATAACGCAAAATATGAACAAACTTATCGTTGAGCCGCCCCCCCATATACGGACTTCAAACTCCACCGGGCGCATAATGCTTCACGTTATAATCGCGCTGATTCCGGCGTTTGCCGCTTCCGTAATCATCTTCGGAATCCGCGCGGCGGTTGTAACCGTGACTTGCGTCGCCTCGTGCGTTTTTTTTGAGTATTTCTTTCGCAAAATTACAAAAAAAGAGCAGACCGTTTCCGACCTTTCCGCCGCGGTAACGGGGATTCTCCTCGCGTTCAATCTGCCCGTCACTCTGCCGCTGTATATGGTGATAATCGGCGCTTTCGTCGCAATCGTCGTCGTTAAGCAGATGTTTGGCGGAATAGGGCAAAATTTCGCGAATCCGGCCATCGTGGCGAGAATAGTGCTTATGATGTCGTTCACGCCGCAAATGTCTAGCTGGGTTAAGCCGTTTTATTACAAAATGAGCGTTCCCGACGCCGTTACAACCGCCTCCCCGTTGGGTGCCGAGGTTCCGCCGGGCTACGCGGATTTGTTTTTGGGGATAAACGCGGGTTCGCTTGGGGAAACCTGCGCCTTGGCTTTATTGATAGGGTTTGTTTATCTGTTGGCGGCGCGGGTAATCCGCCCCGTAACGCCGGTCGCTTTTGTAGGGGTGTTCGCGGCGGCGACGTTTTTCGCGGGGGGGGACGTGTTGACCGGCATACTTTCGGGCGGGCTTTTGCTGGGAGCGATTTTCATGGCGACGGATTATGCCACCACGCCGCTTACCCCGCTCGGGAAAATAATTTTCGGGGCGGGATGCGGGGTTATAACCTTCGCCATAAGGCAATTCGGCACGATGCCGGAGGGCGTCGCGTTCTCGATATTGATTATGAACATACTGACGCCCTATATCGACAAACTGACCCGTCCCACGCCGTTCGGGGCCGGAACGGGAAAACAAAGCGGCAAGGAGATGCCATGAACGAAGAGAAAAAAGCCGTTTCCTTAAAATTTGAGCAATTTAAACCCGCTATCGTGCTTTCCGTAATAATCGCGCTCGTCGGGTTTGTTCTTATAGTGTGCGTCGGGCTTATTCCCGACACGTCGGGCATTATCACCGAAAAATTGATGGTTAAATGCGCCGAGCTTATGGGCGAGGGCGAATACGAGCTTGTTACGGACTGGGAGGAAGCGGGTTATAAAATCGCGAAACCGCGTGAAGTGGAAAAGTTAATCGTCAAAGACGACAAGAGCGTGGCGTTTGAAATCATAACAAGCGGCTTTAACAAAGACGCTCTCGATATACTCGTGGCGATGAACAAAGACGGGAGCGTTCGCGGGGTGGCTGTCGCGGCAATCAGCGAATCTCCCGACCAAAGCAAAAAAGTGAGCGCGGCGGAATTCCTCGACAGATTCAAAGGGAAAAGCGGGGAAATCGTCATCGTGGGCAGAAGCCCCGAGTCCGACGGCGAGGTGGAGGGGATTACGAGCGCGACCATATCCTCGAAAGCCATTGCCGAAGCGGTCAACATCGCGATTGAAACCTACGCGGAAATGGGGGTGCCGAATTGAGATACCTTAAAGTGTTTATGAACGGCATAATTAAAGAAAACCCCGTTCTTGTCATGCTCCTCGGGACCTGCCCCACTCTTGCCGTCACCACCACGGCGGCGAACGGTCTGGGTATGGGCATAGCCACGATGTTCGCGCTTGTTTTCTCAAACGTCGTAATATCCCTTCTTAAAAGCGTAATCCCGAGGCAGGTGCGCCTTCCCTGTTATATCGTAATCGTGGCGGGGTTTGTCACGTTCATTTCGTTTATGTTGCAAATCATCCCTTGGCTTTATTGGCTTTATGAAAGTTTGGGGCTGTTTTTGCCGCTTATCGCGGTGAACTGTATTATCTTTGAGCGCGCCGAGGCGTTCGCCTCGAAAAATAATCCGTTTATCTCCCTCATTGACGGTCTCGGTATGGGTACGGGGTTTACCCTTGCTTTATTCATAATGGGTACCGCCCGCGAAATTCTCGGCGCGGGCAGTTGGATGGGATATGAAATTTCGATTGGGGAAATCCCGCCCATGATGATATTCGGTTTGCCGGCGGGCGGGTTCTTCATGTACGGGATTATCATAGCGGCGGTCGGCAAACTCACCAAAAAGCCCGTCCGCACCATCGGTTGCGAGAACTGCCCGTCAAGGGCGACGTGCAAAAATTTCACGGCGGGGGAGGCGGATAAGTAATGGAAATAGCGCAAAAATTGCTCTTTATTCTTGTCGCGGAAGTATTTATCGAGAATTTCGTGCTGACCAAATTTCTCGGGATATGCCCGTTTCTCGGCGTTTCAAAAAAAATTTCGGGTTCTTTGAGCATGGGGCTCGCGGTAATGGTGGTGATGGTCTGCGCCGCGATTTTCACCTACCCCGTCTATACCTTTGTTCTCGTCCCGCTGAATATCGCCTACATGAACACGATTATGTTCATATTGATTATCGCTCTGTTTGTTCAAATAATGGAGATGGCGCTGAAAAAATACTTCTCGCCGCTTTACAAGGCGCTTGGCGTGTATCTGCCGCTTATCACCACGAACTGCGCCATACTCGGCGTGACGCTTTTGAATATCAAAAACGAATATAATTTTTTACTTTCGGTGTTTAACTCGTTTTGCGCGGGGTTGGGCTTCCTCATGGTGATGCTGATTTTTTCGGGAATACGCGAACGCGTGGAACAAAGCGACGTTCCCGAGTCGCTGAAAGGCACGCCGATTACGCTTATCGCGGCCGCCATAATGTCGCTGTCATTTATCGGGTTCGGCGGAATGGCGGGATAACCCCCGGTTTTCCGTGAAAAAGAAAAAGAAAAAGGATTTATCGCCATGTTCACTTATGTGCTGCCCGTCGCTTTTTTTATAATAATCGGTTTCGCGGTGGGAATTATCCTGACCGCCGCAAATCACGTCTTTGAGGTAAAAACCGATAACACCGTCAAAAAGCTGATGGAGTGCCTTCCCGAAATCAACTGCGGCGCCTGCGGCTTCCCGGGTTGCGAACAATACGCCGCCGCCATAGCCGCGGAAACAGTCGCTCCCAATCACTGCAAACCCGGCGGCGAGAAAGCCGCCGCCCAAATCAGCGAGGTTCTGGGGATAGCGGTTTCGGCGAGCGAGCCGGAAGTCGCTTTTGTGCATTGCTCCGGTTCCGGCGCGGAAAAATACATTTACGCCGGCACGGAAAGCTGCGTTGCTTCCGAAATGTACTATAACGGGAAGGAATTGTGCCGGTTCGGATGCGTCGGTCTCGGCGACTGCGTTAAGGTCTGCCCCAACGGTGCCATACACATTGAGGGAACGAGGGCGGTCGTCACGCCCGGAAAGTGCATAGCGTGCGGTTTATGCGTCAAAGCCTGTCCGCAAAAGCTGATTACGCTTCAAAAAAGCAGACAGCTGACGAATGTTTTGTGCGGTTCCAAGGATACGGCAAAAATCACCAAATCCGCCTGTAAGAGCGGTTGTCTCGGATGTAAGTTATGCGAAAAAAAATGCCCGAAAGGGGCCGTGACCATTAAAGACAACCTCGCCGTGATAAACGGGGATTTATGCAGTAATTGCGGAAAATGCACGGAGGTATGCCCGATTAAGTGTATCGTGGTAAGGGACTGTAAAAGCGCGACCAAATCATCATGGCTTCTTTGATAAATCTTCATTTACCCACGCAAAAATTTTTGAACACCTCGTCTATTATTTCCGCGCTCGCGCTTTTCCCCGAAAGCCTGTACAGGGCTTCAAGCGCGCTTTCAAGCAAAACCCCCGTTACGTCCATGGGCGCGTTGTTTTCAATCCCCGTAATCGCTTGCGTTAAAGCGCGTTCCGCGTCCAAAGCGCAAATACGCTGCCTTTCGTTGGCGATAAACCCCGCGGACAAATCCAGCGAGTTTATTTCAAGAACCTTGTTTATCACCGCGACAAGTTTTTCGAGTGAAGCGGTATCTTTGGCGCATATTTCAACCACGTTTCCGAATTGCGTCGCCAATACCGCCAAGTCAAGCCTGTTTTCAAGGTCGGTCTTGTTGATAACGCAGATGCTCGTTTTCCCCGCGATTTTTTCCATAAGCGCGTAATCTTCTTTTTCAAGCGGGCGGGAATTGTCAAAAACCGCCAAAATCAACGCCGATTCCTCGATTTGCCTGTACATATACTCAATCCCTATTTTTTCCGCGGCGTCATTCGTATCGCGAATACCCGCGCAATCGCAAAGCCGCACGACCGCGCCGTTCATGTTGACCGTATCTTCCACAATATCGCGCGTCGTTCCGGGAATATCGGTTACTATGCTGCGTTCGCGGCGCGTCAGCAGGTTCATCAGCGTGGATTTCCCCGCGTTGGGTTTCCCCACAATCGCCGCCACGACCCCTTCCCGCATTATTCTGCCGATTTCACAGCTTTTCAGCAGCAGCGACAGTTGCAGGCAGCAATCGGTCAGTTGCCCTATGTGGGAGGACGTTTCAAAACTGTCAAGCCCATCTTCGGGATAATCCATCCAAGCGGCGATGTGGGAAGAAACGCCAAGGATTTTATCGGCGATTCCCTCGATTTTCCCGAACAAGGAGCCGTCCTTTTGCGCGTTGCTGCACGCAAGATACCGCCCGTTCACGGAATTGATTACGTCAATGACCGCCTCGGCTTGAGTAAGCGACATTTTTCCGTTCAGCAACGCCCGTTTGGTAAATTCGCCCGCTTCGGCCAAACGCGCCCCCGCGTTTATACAAGCCCGCAAAACGCTTCGGGCGACGTAAATCCCGCCGTGGCAGGTGATTTCGGCGACATCCTCTCCCGTATAACTTTTCGGGGCGCGATAAACCAAAAGCACCCCGTCGTCAAGCTTGACGCCGTCATCGTATATGCCCCCGTAAGCGGCGGTGTACCCCGCCATTTCGGAAACGGGTTTCCCGCTTACGGGCATGAACACCCTTCCGGCTGTTTTGACGGCATCCTCGCCGGAAATACGTATCATCGCTATGCTCCCCATCGCGTCAGGGGTGGAAATTGCCGCTATCGTCATTCTCTTTTTTTACGGGTTCTTGTAATAGGGAACCCTGTCCATTTGTTCGGCTAAAAAAACGCCGTTGTGTTTACTGTCGTCGCACATATTTTCCAAATCCGACTTTTTATAATACCCCGTGTTCACCGAGGGGCATCTCGGACCGGCGACAAGCCCCGTATAAGTGCAGTAGTCGGCTTCAACCACGTCGGGTTCGGGTACGAAACTGCGCGGTTCGTCCGTGGGGATACACTCCTTCATGACATCGGACCAAATGCGCGCTATCGCGCGCCAACGGTCTACGCCCTGTGATTTAATCTCACGGTTGTCGTCAAACCCGATACGCACGACCCCCACATAATCCGGCGTTAATCCGCAGAAAAGCAGGTTAGCCATGTCATTCGCCGTTCCCGTTTTACCCACGACCTCAATGTTGTCAATCGCCGCCAAATAACCGGTACCGCTGCCGCCGTTGACAACCTTTCTCATCATACGGTTGACTATCCACGCGGTGTCTTTCCCTACCGCCTGAACACCCACCGGGTCTTGCCGGAGAACGACTTGTCCGTTGCTGTCCTCTATTTTTGAATATAAACTCGGCTTGTAATATATTCCGCCGTTCCCGTAAATCTGATACGCCGCCGCCAGTTCATGCAACCTCACGTCCAGCGAACCCGTGGCGAGGGAAGAATAATTAAGGTTCCTTGACCTGTCAAGGGTGGTTATGCCCAACTTGTCCTGCAAAAAGGAATATGAGTTTTGCACCCCGACCAAGCTCAGCGTCCTCGCGGAGATAGTGTTCGTGGAGTTCATTACCGCCGCCCAAGCGTTGTAATACGCGCCCGTTCCGTAATTTTTTTCATAGTTTTGCGGCCACGAAACCGTTTCGCCGGTTTCGCCGGGAGCGTCTATCTTCCCGGCAACGTCAAGCAACATGGTGGAATAGGTAATCTTCCCGTATTCCACGGCGGGTCCGTAAACGGCAATCGGCTTAACCGTGGAGCCTATGCTGCGGGAAGATTGCGTGGCGCGGTTATAACAGTCGTTGCCGGGTTTGTCGCCCACGCCCCCCGCAAGGGCGACCACACGCCCCGAGTAGTCCATAATAACGAACGCCCCTTGCAGCGTATCCTTTGATTCGGTGCCGGCGGGATAGGGAAAGTCGGGATTGCGGACAATCCTCCAATCACGGAAAACATTCTCGATTTTATCCTGCATTTCCGTATCCACGTTAAGATAGATACTGTAACCGCCGCGCTTTAACAAGTCCCTCGCGCTTTCTTTTGTTATTCCCTTCAATTCTGCCAAATGGTCCGTTACCTCTTTTAAGGCGGCGTCCACATACCAGTTGATTGTAACCTCATAATCACCGTACCATTTGTACGGGTCGCCGAGCATATCCTCCCAATCGGTGTTCGCGTAGTATAAATCCTCGTCTTCTCCCCCGTCGTCGTCGCCCTGAACGCCGTAATAATCATTGTACCTTTCGTCGGTATAGCCGAAACTGTCGCCCTTTACCGGCTTGCGGAAACGCACTTTCTCGTTGAGCGCCTTGTCATATTCCGAGTAGCTGATAAGCCCCTGTTCGTACATTTTGTCGAGTGTGTCTATCTGACGTTTGCGGGTCGAGGACAAACTGTAATAAGGGCTGTAACTTACGGGGGAGCGGATTACACCCGCCAATATTGCCGCTTCCGCTATTGTGACGTCGGCAATGCTCTTGTCGAAAAAATGAAACGCCGCGGAACCTATTCCGTAGGTTGTGTTGTCAAAGGCAATCCTGTTCAGGTAACTTTCCAGAATATCGGATTTTGAGTATTTTTTTTCTAAACTCAGGGCGCGGAATATCTCGCGGAGTTTCCTGCCTATATTGACGTTATTGTCCTTTGTAATGTCGCGAACAAGCTGCTGGGTCACGGTGGAACCGCCCTGCATTTCATCGTTGTCGAACAGCGTTATGAGCGTCGCCGAAACGGTTCGCGACCAGTCAACTCCGTCGTGTTCAAAGTACCTTTTGTCTTCCATCGCGATAACCGCGTCAATTACGTGCTGAGGAATCTCCTCAATATCCACCCAAACGCGGTTTTCGTCCGCGCTGATTTGCATTATCCGAACATAATCGCCCTCATTTTTGTCATAAGCGTAAACAAAACTGGACAGGCTCAAGTCCACCGAACCCTTTAAATCAACGTCGTACATACTCTCCGCGAACTGCGTGATATAAACGGTCAACGCGACCGCGACAATGCAGACGGTTATAATGATTATCAAAAACAACGTGAGAAACGTCGTTCCGATGACGGACAAAACGTATCTTACCCCCTGCCGCGCGGTAAGTTTCTTTTTCCTTCCGGCGCGCTTATTGTTCGCGGCGTTGTTCGCGCGGGGTGTTCCGCCGTTTAAGTCAATGTATTTTTTTTGAAAATTGCTCATGTTTTCAACTCCTCGTAAAGAAAATCAGCCCGACGCGAAGCCGCACACCCCGCAAATATTTACATTCCGCAGCATTTTTTATACTTCTTACCGCTTCCGCAGGGGCATTTGTCGTTCGCCCCCACCTTCTCGCCCGCTTTCTTCACAACCGGAACCTTGGAACCCGCGTTCTCCGCGTCGGGACGAAGAACCCGTTCCCTCTTGGGCGGTCTTTCTTTCTGAACGCGCACGGTAAGCACCATTCTCATGGTATCCTCGCGAATGGAGGCAATCATCTCGTCGTACATGGCAAAGCCTTCATGGCGGTATTCCACGACGGGGTCTTTATGCCCCCCCATTGAGCGCAGATAAATTCCCTGTTTCAAATCGGACATGGCGTCGATGTGGTCCATCCACTTGGTGTCGACGTTTTTCAGTAAAATAACCCGTTCCACCTCGCGCATTGTTTCCGGCGTAAATTCCCGCTCCTTTTGCGCGTAAATCTCCATCGCGCGGTCGATAAGCTTTTTTTCAATTTCTTCTCTCGTAACGTCGTTCAGTTCCCCCGCGGTGTAACGGAAATCATCGGACGTGGTAAGCAACCCCGCGAAACTTTCGCGCAACCCCGTAAGATTCCAGTCGTCCGCTATGTCGCCCTGACAGAACGTACCTACGGTGTCGCGGATTGTTTCCTCCATCATCTGCTTGATGTTCTCGCTGACGTCTTCCCCGTCAAGAACCTTGCTCCGCTGTTTGTAAATCGTCATTCTCTGCTGAGACATAACATCGTCAAAATCCAAAACATTTTTACGTATGGAAAAGTTGCGCCCCTCAATCTTTTTCTGCGAGGATTCAATCGTCCTGGAAAGTATACGGTTCTGAATCGGCATATCCTCGTCAACGCGAAGCGCCTCCATCATTCCCTGAATCCGTTCGCCGCCGAACAGCCGCATCAAATCATCTTCCAGTGAGATAAAGAAACGGCTTTCGCCCGGGTCGCCCTGACGCCCGGCGCGCCCGCGCAACTGGTTGTCTATACGCCGCGATTCGTGCCTTTCGGTGCCGAGTATGAATAAACCGCCCGCGTCTTTCACCGCTTTTGCTTCGGGAACGATTTCCGCTTTGAATTTCTCAAACAGTTCCTTGAACATGGCGCGCGCTTTCAGAATATCTTCGTCGTCCGTTTCCGCAAATCCCGTCGCCGCGAAGATAACGTCCTCCTCCAAGCCCGCCTTCCGCATTTGCGCCCGCGCGAGAAATTCCGCGTTGCCGCCCAGCATAATATCGGTTCCGCGCCCCGCCATGTTCGTGGCGATGGTAACGGAGTTCTTTTTGCCCGCCTGCGCGACGATTTCCGCCTCTCTCGCGTGGTGTTTGGCGTTCAAAACCTCGTGCTTGATGCCTTTTTTCTTTAACAGCTTGGACAGATGCTCCGACTTTTCAATGGAAATGGTACCCACAAGAACGGGTTGCCCCTTGGCGTGACATTCCTCAATTTGCCGTATGACGGCGGTGAATTTCCCGTTTTCGTTCTTATAAACTTGGTCGTTGTGGTCGGTTCGTATAACGGGCATATTTGTGGGAATATCCACGACGTCCAAGCTGTATATTCCGCGAAACTCCGCTTCTTCCGTCATGGCGGTTCCCGTCATTCCCGAAAGTTTGTCATAAAGGCGGAAAAAATTCTGGAATGTGATGGTCGCGAGCGTTTTCGACTCGTTTTTTACCTTCACGCCCTCTTTTGCCTCAATCGCCTGATGAAGCCCTTCGTTGAAGCGCCGCCCCAACATTAACCGCCCGGTAAACTCGTCCACGATTATTATTTCCCCGTCCTTAACCACATAATCAACGTCAAGTTTCATAATACCGTAAGCCCTGATAGCTTGATTGACATGGTGCAAAACGGTCAAATTCTCGGAATCCATGAGGTTTTCAACCCCAAAATACTGTTCCGCTTTCTTCACGCCCGACGGCAAAAGCGTGGCGGTTTTCGCTTTTTCGTCCACGATGTAATCGCCGTCGTAATCGTCGTGTTCCTCTTTGCTGTCGAGTTCCACAACCTTAACCGCCTTGAAGCCCCTCGCCAGCCTGTTCGCCTTTTCATACAAATCCGTGGATTTATCTCCCCTGCCGGAGATAATCAAAGGCGTTCTTGCCTCGTCTATGAGAATGGAGTCAACCTCGTCCACTATCGCGAAGCTGTGTTCCCTTTGAACCTTATCCGATTTGCTTATACACATATTGTCACGGAGATAATCGAACCCCAGTTCGTTATTGGTGCCGTAGGTGACGTCGGCGGCATACGCCTCCCTTCGCTCATCGTTGCTTTTTTCATGCACGATTAACCCCACATTCAGCCCGAGGAAGCGCAGCACGCGCCCTATGAGGTCGGAGCCGTATTTGGCGAGATAATCGTTGACCGTCACGATATGGACGCCCTTGCCGCCGAGCGCGTTCAGGTAAGCCGGCAAAGCGGCGACGAAGGTTTTGCCTTCGCCCGTTTTCATTTCGGCAATTCGCCCCTGATGAAGCACTATGCCGCCG
>JAIRWE010000011.1 GCA_031253365.1 Oscillospiraceae bacterium
ATTGGCGCGTTCGGAGACGCTTCGACGGTGTATAATGTGTTGCTGTGTCTGCCCGACGTAAACGGTAAAACCGCGACGGAAACAGTCTTCGAGGACAGCGAGGAGTTATATGAACACGACTTGCTCGGCTTTTACCCCGATTACGCGCAATTATACGGGCTGATTGTCAAGTTACAAAACGTATACGATTACGACTACTGGAACATGGATTACGGAAACTACAAAGTGAACAACGACTTTTATGACACGGCGGCGGCGCTTTCCGCGGACTTGAAAGCGGCGGGGATTGACGAGTTTACGGAAGAGCTTAACAGACAATATAACGAGTGGAAGGCGGACGGCTGACATGACTTTATCGCTGAAAAACATCAACAAATTCTACGGGAAAAACCACGCGCTGAAAGACTTCACCGCCGATTTTTCGCCGGGCGTGAACGCCTTGCTCGGACCTAACGGCGCGGGGAAAACCACGCTTATGAACATCATTACGGGGAATATAGTTCCCGAAAGAAACGACAACCGCGCAATCGACTGGGACGGCGAGAGCATTTACAAACTCGGCAAAAATTACCGGAGTATTCTCGGCTTTATGCCCCAACACCAAGGATTGTACGAGAGTTTTACGGCGGTTAGGTTTTTAAGCTATATGGCGGCGTTAAAGGGGCTGTCGGCGGCGCGGGCGCGGGAACAGATTCCCGAATTGCTTGAAGCGGTGGAGCTTTCACACGCCGCCAAAAAACGGCTCGGCGGGTTCTCCGGCGGGATGAAACAGCGGGTTCTGATTGCGCAGGCGTTGCTCGGCGCGCCGCAGCTTGTCATTCTCGACGAGCCGACCGCGGGCGTCGACCCTAAGCAGAGGGTTGTTATCCGAAAACTTATTCAAAAAATATCCGAGAATAAAATTGTCATAATTTCCACGCATATCGTTTCGGATATTGAAACAATCGCGAGTGACGTTCTGTTGCTTAAAAAAGGCGTCATAGCCGCGCACGGAACGGTTAAGGAACTGGTAGACACGCTTCCCGAAAACGTCGAAAAAAATCTCGAAAATGTCTACATGAAACATTTTGGTGACGAGTAATGAGAATAACATTTTACGAATTGTGTAAGCTGTTTACGAAAAAAGCGCTTGTTTCAATGCTGATTTTGCTTTCATTGCTTAATTTCTGGTTGCTTTGGAACCAAAAATCCGAAGAATTTTTTTCCGACCAATCGCTTGTGAAGGTGTACGGAGATATTTCCGAATTCGGCACAAACGCGGAAAAGTTGGCTTATATTGAGGAAAAGCGGTTTGAGTTTTCGGTGTATGAAAATATGTACTGGACTCAGATGTTCGACTCCCCGCGTGAGCTTGATTTAACGGACGAGCGAGTTTCGGCTTATGTGGAAAAATACGCTTCGGGCGATTATTCCGCGTATGAAGGCGACGTCTTTTTGGAACACGCGCTTTACAAGGCGGTTTATAACGAAATATACCGCGCCGCGGACTATAACGGCTTTATCGAAGACATGGAAGCCGCCGCCGAAACGATGAAAAATTCCCCGCTGTTGGCGAAACCGGGAACATTCGCTTACGAGAATATAATCCGTACCCCGCCCGCTTACGCGCATTTGAAAGGCATAACCGCGACCGTTGATATTTCCGCGGGCGTCGCTCGCGCCACCGAAAACAGGGTCGGTGACATTGTCGCGGTTTTAATCGTGTTAATCGCGGCTTTTACGCTTTTCCTCGACGAAAAAGACAGCGGGGCGTTCACGCTTATCCGACCGACGAGAAACGGCTTTGCTGGGTTGCTCTGCGGGAAAATAACGGCACTGTTTTTGTGGTGCTTTTTTGTCGCGGTTATAATGTTTGCGGGCGGACTCGCGCTTATGTCGGTTAAATACGGGTTGGGCGATTTAGCGCGGCAAATCCAGTCGGTGAATATCTTCATCGGGAGCGTTCTCGACGTTTCGGTGTTCGGTTACTTTTGCCTGTACGTTGGCGCGAAAACGCTGTCGTATTTTATAATTGCGTTGTTTGTCGCCGCGGTCTGCGTTCTCGCTAAAAACAGCGCCGCAGTTTATCTCGCGGTCGGGGTAGTCGGAGCGGTTCAGGTATTGCTGTATATTCTCGTTTCGCCGTTGTCTGAGTTTGGCATATTTAAATTTGTCAATATTTGCGCTTTGACCCAGCCGAACGAGATTTTCAAAAATTATTTCAACATAAATTTCTTCGGTAAACCGTTGAATATAATAACCGTTTCGATGTTTACCGCAGTGATTTTGTCGGCGGCATTGGTGACCGCTCTGTTTTTGTTGTCGAAAAAGCAAATGCTCACCCAATTCAATAACAATTTCATGTCGGATTTTTTAAGCAAATTTTCACGCTCAACTGTTCACGTAAACATATTCCGGCACGAGATGTACAAGACGTTTATGTACAACAAGGGATTGTTCGCGTTGCTACTTCTCGCGGCAATTCAAGTGTATTCTTTTTACAATTATCAAGCGTCTTTCGCGTATCAAGACGATTTGTTTTTTAAGAATTACATCGAGCGTGCCGGCGGCTTTGTGACTGATGAAACTTACACTTTTATCGAAGCGGAACAGGCAAGATTTGACGAAATCGAGAAGTCGTTATCTCTCGCGCGGTCAAAATATGATAGCGGTGAAATTACCGATTCCGATTACACTCTTATACAGTCGAATTTACAGCAAATGCTGATGCCGCGAAAGGCTTTCGGGATGTTCAAGGAACGCGTAGCGTACATCGAGAATGTTAATGACGGACAGGTCGTTTACGAAAAGGGGTGGAACGATATTTTCGGTGTCGAAAATTACGGCGAGGATATGAAAATGTCGCTTTTTATTCTTATATTTTTGTCAATTATAATCGCCCCCGTGTATTCCGCGGAAAAAGAAAACGGCATGGTGGGTATTTTAAATACTGCGCCGAAAGGGTTGACATGGATGGCGCGGTATTCCGTAAACCTTATCGCCGCCATAGCTGTCGTCGCTTTGGCAAATCTGCCGTTTTTGATTAACACGCTGTCATATTATGACACCGGCGGGAGC
>JAIRWE010000039.1 GCA_031253365.1 Oscillospiraceae bacterium
TTACATAGTACCTCTCCGAACCATCCGCGGCTCGCTCCCGCTCGCCGCCGCAAAGCGGTAAGGGCTTTATACCCAAGATTTACAAACCCGCCCTCTCCCGAACGACTTCAAACATTTTCGCCGAGAAAGCCGTATTGTCGATTATTTCAAAGACAATGCGATAACGCTCGCCGAACAGCCAATATCTGAGTTGGGTATCTATCGGTTTTTGCGGCGTGTAAATCGGGCAACTTTCGGGATTGTTTCCCAAAAAGACGAGGGCTTCCTCGTAGAGTTGATATATCCGAACAGCCGCCGTTTCGCTCACTCGCGCCAAAAACTCAACGTGCGCCGACAACTTGCGGTCAGCCTGCGGGTCAACCAATACCCGATATTTTTTAAACGCCATGCTCCGCCCCCGCTTTAATCGCGTCCTTCATATTGCCCAAACTCTGTTCCGCCGTCAGAAACGGAACGCCGGACTTGCGGCGTTCAATCGCCCCGTAAATCGCCGCGTCGCGGTCAGCCCTGTGAGTAACGGCAAAAGGCAGCCCGTCGTGAGCAAGCGAAGCCATAAGAAACATTCGCACCGCCGTCGAAGTGTCAAGCCCCAGCCCTGAAAACAAGGAATCCACCGCCGCTTTGGTCCGGTCGTCAACGCGAACCTGAATTGTAGCCATTATCGTTGCCTCCGTATACGATGTTATCCGCTTAACCACTGCTATTATACTGCAACAGCAAGCGTTTGTCAAGCATTTGCAACGTAAATTTCACCGAACCGCGTCAACCCCTTTTTTTATTATTTTTTTCGTTATGTTTCCAAAAAACGCTTGACAAGCCCCCGCCCGTATGCTATAATCAAAATCACCTCACGGGGGTCTATTTTTTTGCGGATTTATTTTTTCGCGTATTCATTTTTTAGCGCGCGCCGAGAAGGGGGAACCGAAAATGAGAATAAAAATTACCATGGCTTGCACGGAATGTAAGCAACGAAACTATAACACCAAAAAGAACAAGAAGAACGACCCCGACCGAATCGAAATGCAAAAGCACTGTAAATTCTGCCGCAAGCATACGCTTCATAAGGAAACAAAGTAATGGGGGGGAACGGGAATGGCCGATAAAAAAAGCGTCGACAAATCCGAAAAAACCGAAGCGGCGAAAAAACCGAGCGAAAAAACCGAAGCGGCGAAGAAACTAAGCGAGAAGCGCGCCCGTCGCGCCGCCGCCGCGAAAAAACCGAAGAAATCCGTATTCAGGTACTTCAAGGACGCGAGGGCGGAATTTAAGAAGGTCACCTGGCCCACGCCCCGGCAGACGGTCAACAACACCGCCGCCGTGCTTTCCATGCTTGTCGTGGCGGGGTTGGCGATATGGGGGCTGGACAAGGCTTTTGAAAGTCTGTTCGGCTTGGTTTTATTAAAATAACAGAGGTTGCCGACAATGTCAGAAGCTAAGTGGTACATCCTGCACACCTATTCCGGATATGAAAAAAAAGTGATGAACAACATCAACACGCTGGTGGAAAACAGGGGCTTGCAGAACTTAATCGAAGAAGTGATGGTTCCCACCGAGATGGTTGAAGTGGTTCGCGACGGAAAAACCAAGCAAAAGGAAGAAAAACTTTTCCCTTGCTATGTTTATGTCAAAATGGTGATGACGGACGATTCATGGTATATATGCCGCAACACCCGAGGCGTCACGGGCTTTGTCGGACCGGGTTCAAAGCCCATTCCGCTGACCGAAGACGAGGTTCGTAACCTTGGTATGGCAAAACATAAAGCCGAGGTTTCGTTCAAAACGGGCGAGACTATCGTTATCAACTCGGGTCCGCTTGAAGGCTGCGACGGCGTGATTAAAGAAATCGACGAGCTCAATTCAAAGGTTTCCGTCGGCGTAATCATGTTCGGCAGGGAAACAATGGTCACGATTGATATTTCCGCCATCGATAAAATTTGATATAACGAGGTACTGAAAATGGCGCAAAAGGTTACAGGCTACATTAAATTGCAGATTCCCGCGGGGAAAGCGACGCCCGCTCCGCCCGTGGGTCCCGCTCTGGGTCAGCACGGCGTGAACATCATGGCTTTCACCAAGGAGTTTAACGAGCGCACCAAGAACGACGCGGGGTTGGTCATTCCCGTCGTAATCACCGTGTACGCGGACAGGAGCTTTTCGTTCGTCACGAAAACGCCCCCCGCCGCCGTACTCATCAAAAAGGCGTGCGGAATAGAAAAGGCTTCCGGCGAACCCAACAAGAACAAAGTGGCGAAGATTTCCAAAAAACAGCTGGAAACAATCGCGCAACAGAAAATGCCCGACCTTAACGCCGGCAGCCTCGAAGCCGCGACGTCCATGATTGCCGGAACCGCGCGTTCCATGGGCGTGGAGGTTACGGACTGACATACGGACGCAAAACACGGCGGGAGGCGAACGCGCCGACAGTACCGCGAGGGAGGTTATTTTACAATGAAACACGGCAAAAAATACAAAGAGAGCGAAAAACTTATTGACAGGGCGAAATATTACGAAACGGGCGACGCGCTCGACTTGGTTTGCAAAACCGCCAAAGCGAAATTCGACGAAACCGTGGAAATGCACATCAGGTTAGGCGTCGACTCGCGGCACGCCGACCAACAGGTAAGGGGGGCGGTGGTGCTTCCCAACGGAACCGGCAAAACCGTCAGAACCCTCGTATTCGCGAAGGGCGATAAAATCAAGGAAGCGCAAGACGCCGATTCGGATTTCATCGCGGACGACGATACCGTCGCCAAAATCCAAGGCGGTTGGATGGATTTCGACGTGGTAATCGCCTCCCCCGATATGATGGGTACGGTGGGTAAATTGGGCAAGCTTCTGGGGCCGCGCGGGCTTATGCCCAACCCGAAGGCGGGTACGGTCACGCCCGAGGTGGGCAGGGCGGTCAGGGAAGCCAAAGCGGGTAAAATCGAGTATCGCCTCGATAAGACCAACATCATCCATTGCCCCGTCGGGAAGGTGTCTTTCGGGCGGGAAAAACTGGAAGAAAACTTCGACGCGCTGATGAACGCGGTCGTCAAAGCCAAGCCTGCCGCCGCGAAGGGGCAGTATATCAAAAGTTGCGCCGTCGCCTCCACAATGGGTCCCGGCGTCAAGGTGAACACGATAAAGTTTGGGGTATAATATTTTCCCGCGGCCTCCGAAGGTTTTCGGGGGTCGCCTGTTAGAAGGAGTTATTATGGCGAACTATACGCAAAATCTTGAAAAAATTCTGCAAGGCGCGCAGGGGAAGCGGGCTTCCGACGTGAAGCGGCTTTACAACGCGATTTCGGCGTTGGTCATGGAAGACCTGGAACCGCGCTGGCAAAAAGAGCGGAGCGTTAAAAAAACCGCCTGTTACCTGTCGGCGGAATTTCTCATAGGCAGGATGATATACTCCAACCTGTTCAATCTGGGTCTCCTGAGGGAAACCCGCGACGTCATGGCGAAAAACGGCTTAGACCCGAATATGTTTGAACAAATAGAGGACTCGGCGCTCGGGAACGGCGGCTTGGGGCGGTTGGCGGCGTGTTTTCTCGACTCGGCGGCGTCGCGGAACCTGCCGCTTGACGGCTACGGTATAAGGTACCGTTACGGGCTGTTCAAGCAATATTTCGACAAGGGCTTTCAGAACGAAATCCCCGACGACTGGACGGATTTCGGCGACCCGTGGAGCGTGCGGCGCGAAGATGAGCGCGTCAAGGTCAGCTTCAAAGACGGTTCGGTTTGGGCGGTGCCTTACGATATGCCGGTAATCGGCTACGGCGGCAAAATGATTAACACGCTGCGCCTGTGGCAGGCGGAACCCCTCGACGAGCGGAAATTGGACTTCGCGCTGTTCAACGAACAAAAATACGGCGAAGCGTTCCGCGCGCGCGACGAGGCGCAGGCCATTTCCTGCGTCCTTTACCCGAACGACGACGGCGACGAAGGGAAGCGTCTGCGGATTAAACAGGAATATTTTTTCACGAGCGCGTCCTTACAAAGCATAATAAGGGACTTCAAAAAAAGGGAGCCCGATTTTAACTTCAAAAAGTTTGCCGAAAGCTACGCCGTCCAGCTTAACGACACCCATCCGGCGGTGGCGGTTCCCGAACTGCTCCGTCTGCTCATCGAGGAAAACCTCACGTTCGCGGAGGCGTTCGGCGTCACGCGGGAAACGCTTGCCTACACCAACCACACGATTATGGCGGAAGCGCTGGAAAAATGGGACACCGCGCTTTTCTGCTCGGTGCTGCCGGAAATCTACCCGTACATCGTCATGGCGCAAAACGAACTGCGGTACGCCCTTTACAAAAAGGGTATCACGGGCGACGCGCGCAAACCCTATAACATCATCGACGACGGCAAAATTCACATGGCGAGGCTGGCGGTGTTCGGAACCCATTCCGTCAACGGCGTGGCGGAACTGCACACGGAAATCCTTAAAAAAGACGCGCTGAAACAGTGGTACAAGCTGTATCCGAAACGCTTTTCAAATAAGACCAACGGCATCACGCAAAGGCGCTGGCTGGGGCTGTGCAACCCGGAGCTGTCCGAATTTATCACGCGGCGCATAGGCGACCGATGGCTCACCGACCTCGGCGAGCTGAAAAAATTAAGCTCCTTCGCGAACGATTCCGCCTCGCTTAACGCCCTGAACGGGATTAAACGGACGAAGAAGGAACAGCTTTTTTGGCACGTAAAGTTCCATGAATACGATATGGAGCTGAACATCGACAGCGTTTTCGACGTTCAGGTGAAGCGTCTGCACGAGTATAAGCGTCAGCTGCTGAACGCCCTTTCGATACTTGACATTTACTTTTCGTTGAAGGACAAGAGCTTAAAGGACTTCACGCCCATGACCTGCCTGTTCGGGGCGAAAGCCGCCCCGGGCTACCACCGCGCCAAAGGTATCATCAAGTTTATCAACGAGATAGCGAACCTGATTAACGGGGACAAGGACGTTAAGGATAAGCTGAACGTGCTTTTCGTGCAAAACTACAACGTTTCCTACGCCGAAAAGCTGATTCCCGCCGCCGATATTTCCGAGCAGATTTCAACCGCGGGCACGGAAGCGTCGGGAACCGGCAACATGAAGCTGATGCTCAACGGCGCGGTTACTCTCGGCACATACGACGGCGCGAACATCGAAATCGTCCGCGAGGCGGGCGAGGAGAACAACTTTATATTCGGCGCGCGCGTCGAGGAAATAAAAAAGGTTTCCGTGAAATACTCCCCGAAGGACATTTACGACAAAAACCCGCGTATAAAACGGGTTCTCGACACGTTAATCGACGGCACGTTTCCGGACGAAAGCGGCTTCATGTTCAAGGAACTGCATACCTCGATTTTACAGGGCGCGTCTTGGCACGAACCCGACCAATATTTCCTTTTGCTGGACTTTGAGGATTACGTCGCGGCGAAGCTGAAAGCGAACAAGGCTTACCAAAACCGCGAAAACTGGGCGAGAATGTGCCTTTTGAACATAGCCGGCGCGGGGTTCTTCTCGAGCGACAGGACAATAGGGGAATACGCCGGGGAAATCTGGGGGCTGTAAGGTTTGCGTTAATAATTGAAAACCGCGCGGTTTAACCGCGCGGTCGCTTTATTTCTTGTTATGCGCGTTCGGGTGTCCGCCGCCGGGTCCGCCCCCGTGTCCGCCCGCGTGTCCGCTTCCGTGTGCGCCGCCGTGTCCGCCCGCGTGTCCGCTTCCGTGCGTGCCGCCGTGTCCGCCCGCGTCTTTCGCGTGGTGTTCGCCCCCCGCTTGGTGGGCGTCTTTAAGACCGTGGCGCGGCTTGCTTTTCACGAAGGCGATTGCCTGCATAACGGCGAAATCCACATCGACGCTGCTTTGCCTTATCATCACCTGATCCACCCGCGAAAAAAGCTCGCCCTTCTCCGTGTTGACATATTTCGGGGGCAGCTTATTGAGCGCAAGGCATTTCATGTCGCTGTAACACTGTTCGCAGGAACAACACTCCTTATCCTCCGGCATATATTTTTCCAGCTTTAAGTCAACAATCTTTTCCATTAAGTTAAAAAGTGCCATAAAACATCCCCCCGCATTTCATCGGCGCCTTGACGCCATCGAGTATAATTTTACATCTTTTTCGCGGATTTGTCAATAGACGATTTCTAAAAAAATGTCGGGCAAAAAGCCTAATCGGGCGGCGGTTTGAAACTGCTTTTCAATGAAACTATGCTGTTCCATACCCCGTGTCCCGAAGCGTCGCCGTGCTTGGAATCAAGGCAAAAATACCCGTTGCGGACAAACTGGAACCGCTCCCCTTTCCGCGCCGACAAAAGCGACTTTTCCAGTTTTACGCCGTCAATCCGCCTGACCGACTCCTTGTTCAAAAACTCGCCGTAATCGTCGTCCGTCACCTGTTCAAGCACGTTTTCCGCCGTGAACAGCCTGTCATACATCATAACCGTGCCGTCGGCGCAGTCGTCCGCCGAAAGCCAGTGAACGGTCCCTTTCACCTTCCGCCCGTCGGCGGGGTTGCCGTTACCCGTTTCAATATCCGCCGAACACAGCAGCTCGACGACGTTTCCGTCGGCGTCCCGAACGACCTCGTCGCATCTTATTATGTAAGCGCCCATCAGCCGAACCTCCGCTCCGGGCTTTAAGCGGTGGAACTTAGGCGGCGGATTGTCGGAAAAATCGGAACGCTCTATGTAAAGCCTTCGCGTGAAAGGCAAAGAACGCGTTCCCGTTTCCGGCGCGTTCGGATTGTTCGGCAGCGAAAAAAATTCCGTTTTGCCCTCGGGGAAGTTTGTAACCGTAACGGGAAGCGGTTCGGTCACGGCTATTCTGCGGGGCGCGGCGGCGTTCAGCTCCTCGCGCATACAGTGTTCAAGCACGGCTATGTCAACCATGCTCAGGGCTTTGGAATACCCCGCGCGGTCAAGGAAATCGTTAATCGCCGAAGGGGTGTAGCCCCGCCGCCTTAACCCGCAAACGGTGGGCATCCTCGGGTCGTCCCAGCCGTCCACCAAGCCGGTTTCCACCAGCTCGCGCAGGTAACGCTTGCTCATAACGGTATAGGTGACGTTCAGCCGCGCGAATTCATACTGGCGGGGCGGCGGGTCGAACCCTATGTTCTCGACCACCCAATCGTAAAGGGGGCGATGGTTTTCAAACTCAATCGAACAGCAGGAGTGGGTCACCCCTTCCAGCGCGTCCTGAATGGGGTGCGCGTAATCGTAAAGCGGATAAATACACCATTTGTTCCCCTGCCTGTGGTGGGGGGTATGGACGATTCTGTAAATCGCGGGGTCGCGCATATTCATATTGGGGGAAGCCATGTCGATTTTCGCGCGTAAGGTGCAATGCCCGTCGGGGAACTCGCCGTTTTTCATGCGCTCGAAAAGCGCGAGGTTTTCCTCGACGGAGCGGTCGCGGTAAGGGCTTTCCCTTCCCGCCTCGGTGAGCGTGCCGCGATACTCCCGCATTTCCTCCCCCGATAAGTCGCAGACGTAGGCTTTGCCGTCCTTTATCAGCCCCACGGCGAACTCGTGGCATTTGTCGAAATAATCCGAACCGAAGAACACGCCCCCGCTGGGTTCCTCCCCCGTGAGCCACTTGACGTCCTCGTATATGGAATTGACGTATTCGTCCTCCTCGCGGGCGGGGTTGGTGTCGTCGTAGCGCAGATTGAACAACCCCCCGTACCTCTTCGCCGCCTCGGAATTTATGCGGACGGCTTTCGCGCTTCCTATATGCAGGTAGCCGTTCGGCTCCGGCGGGAAACGGGTGTGGATTCGCTCTTTCATGCCAGAGGCGATATCCCTTTCGATAATATCATGGATAAAGTTAGCGGGATATTCCATTGATTGTTCCTTTCCGCCGCTTCACGACGACACTTCGCATATCGTCCCGCCGCCGACGACCGTATCGCCGTCGTACATAACGACCGCCTGCCCCTTCGCGGGCGCCCTTTGCGGGCTGTCAAAATCAATCCTCAGTTTATCATAATCAAGCTGGCGCGCGGTGGCGGGCTGTTCGGGCTGACCGTACCTCACGCGCGCGCGCAATTTCACCGGGGCGTCGAGCCTGTCCGCCGCGATAA
>JAIRWE010000194.1 GCA_031253365.1 Oscillospiraceae bacterium
CCCGCCCCCAAAAACCATTTGCCGGTCACATTTTCTCGCAAAAATCGCTCTAATTCGCGGTCGGACAAATCTTCCAAAAACTGTAGCATTAAGCACAATAACAGTGTTTCTTTTCCGAATCCCAAACGTCCTGTTTCTTTTTTCATATTTGAGACAACCGCGGTAATTTTATCAAAATCCATCATATTTTTGAAGTGCCGATACGCATGATTTTTAGGCATTAAATTCTCGGTTGACACCATTGATATTTGTGTTTTCATTTTTGTTCCTCCGCACATTTTTTTGGTAATTATATTATAGCATATTTTGACATTTTTTTGCAAGAGTTTATACTGTGTTTTTCAACACGCTCATATTAGGTTTGTTCCCGAAATGGGATTTTTTTCGGCGTTCTTGGGCAATTAAAGTTTCAATTCAGCGGGGCGGCGGTTACGGCGTTAAATAGCGAAGAGCCATTTCAATTCCTGTTCGTGTTTGATTTTTTGAATACGTAATATTCGTTGACCAGGCTTTTATACCCCAGTTCTTTGAGCTTTCCGAACTTTATCTTATAATTCTTTTTGCTGTGGCAACCGCTCGGAATATACCTGATGTATTGTTGCAGATAGGCGTCTATTTCCTGAAAACCGCTTTTCACGGTGACGAGAGGGAAGAACCATCTGCTCCAGGTTAAGTCGTGCGGGTCTTTGTTTTCAAAAAACTTTCTGTTAAAGGTTCGTATCATTACCTTCATTGTTTGGTCGTCGCCGACATTCTTTTTCAGTTTCCAGCGGCGTAGCGCCCGCGCTTTTCTTTTAATTTTCCCTTTTATTTTTTTCTTCGTCGCGGAAGACAGGTCGATTTCGCCGTTTTTAAACTCCACGCCCAAGTATTCCCACGCTTCAAACGGCTTTACAATTTTTTCTTTATCGGCGTTTACCGACAGCTTATACTTATTCAAAAATTCGTGCAGCACATCCCTGTGTTCCAGCAATTCTTTCTCGGTTTTTGCGAAAACGATAATATCGTCGGAATATCTGGCGTATATAATCTTGTTGTCGGTAAAATATAAGTCCATTTCCGTCAGGTAAATGTTCGCGAGGAACGGCGCGGTCGGCGTTCCCGCCATTACCCCGCGGTTTTCGTGAATGATTTCGTTTTCATAAACGGACTTATTCTCGGAAAGCGTTTGCCGCAAAAACCGATACAACAGTTCGTCGCCGTCGACGACCCGTTCCAGTATCGGGAGCAAGAGCGGTACCGATATGCTGTTGAAATAGTCGTTGATGTCCGATTTGTAGCACCACATTTCGGAAATACCCGGGGTATTCGTCAGTTTGCGTATCGCTTTTTGCGCCGATAACCCTTTTCTGAACGAGTAACACCCCGGCGATTGTTTTCCGTCATAGCGGTACAGCAGGTATGAAATAAGTTTCAACACCCTGTTTTCGTCGTCACCGAAACTGTATATGACCCTTTTTTTGCTTTTGCCCATCTTGTTAATATGGATTTTTGCCGGTATGCCGAGTCCTTCGCCGTTCAAAATTTTTTTTACGGTATCTTCGTATTTTTTTGAATCGATAAATTCAATTAAGTCGTTTCTCTCCTTTTCTGTAAGGCGGCTTTTTTCCGATTTGTAATCCAAGTATTCCCGCCATAATGGTTGCTTGCCCAAGTCGTGTAAAAGGCTTTCCATATTCGACCTCCGTAAAAAAACTCTTCGGCAATAAAAATCGCCGAAGAGCGTCTTGTTAAAAAGGGGAAACAGCTTTAAGGACAGCAACTGCTGGCACAGGAATGAACCGCTTTCGGTTACCCGCAAAACCGTGTTTGCAAAAACAGCTTCTTCCCGCCGCGGGTACAAGATTTACTTGTGTTCCCCTTTTCAAAAGCGTAGTACAGTCAAGCCGCCGAAAAACGCTCTGCGGCTCACGTCGTCCCCATCAAACGCTTTATCCTGCCTATCACAAAATCCCTCTCGTTCGGCATATGGATATAAAAATTGATGAACGGAATATGTAATTCCCGCGCCTTTATTTCCGAATTCCAGTAGGGTTTGTTGCGCGTTCTGTTATGTTCGGCTAAGACAACGACCGCGACAAGCCGCCCGTCCTGATACAAGCCGAAATCATACGGTCTGCCTTCCCCGCCGAGTTCGCTGACCGAAACGCCCTCGCGAACCTGATACTGACTGAATTCGCTTGCCAGTATTTGAGCGAAATAAGCCTTGGCTTCCGCAGTTTTCGCCGCGTTGACCGCGCCGCCGGATTGCTTTGCGGGTCGGCTCGCCCCCGCCGATTGGTTCGCCCCCGCCGGTCGGCTCGTGTTGCTGTTCGCGTTTTGCGCCATATTCGTCAACGCTTTGCTCGCTTCTTTTAAGAAACTGTTAAAAAGACCCATTTTTCCGACCCCCTTGCCATCGTGAATATGCGAACAGCTGTTATTTTATCATTTATTTTGCCGTATGTCAAGTTTAATTGTGATTTATTTTCAAATTTAAGATGACAACCTTTTAAGGTTGTCATTGCTCTTTTTTTCATTACGGTTGACAATTAACTCCCCGTGTGATAAAATCATATGGGTATCTTCAATCTCGTTTGCCGATAATGTTAGGAGTTTGCTATGTCTTTTGAAATTATCACCGATTCTTCCACGGGGTTTTCCTATAAGTACGTCGTGAAAAACAAAATAAGGATGATTTCGTACAAATACTACGCGGGCGAAACGGAATACGACACCTTTGTCGAATCGCACAACGAAGACTGGCTCAGGGAATTTTACGACAAGCTGAGAAAAAAGCAGTCCACCACTACTTCCTGCATTAACGCGGATGTTTTTACCTCCTACTTCACGGGTATACTGAATGAAGGGAAGGACTTCATCTATCTTCCGCTTTCGTCGGGATTAAGCATAACCTATGAGATAGCCGCCGATGTCTGCGAAAAGCTGAAACCCCTGTATCCCGAGCGGAAAATGTACGTTTTTGACACGCGCTCGGCCGCGCAGGGACAGGGACTTGTCGTCGATTACGCGGTAAGGCAGCGGGACGAGGGACATTCAATCGACGAGGTTTATCAATGGCAGGTCGACAATGTTATGAAAATTTGTCAGTGGTTCACCGTGGACGACCTGTTCTTTCTGAAAAGGGGCGGCAGAATTTCCACGACGACGGCGGTCGCGGGAACCGTTTTGGGCATTAAGCCCGTTTTGCACATTGACGGTGAAGGCAAGTTGATAAAAATGGCAACCGCAAGGGGCAGGAAAGCGTCACTCGACTTTTTATCGGATAAATTCGGCGAAACGGCAATCAGCCCCGAAAATCAAAAAGTCTTCATCGGTCACGGCGATTGCTTAAACGACTTAAAGTACGTTCAAAAGTCTCTCAAGGACAAATACGGCGTTAAGGAGTTTGAAACGGGCTTTATCAATCCCGTTATCGGCGTACACAGCGGTCCGGGAACCGTCGCGCTGTTCTTTTACGGCAAGGGGCGATGAACGACGCTCTGTCTTACCTGAGGGGAAAGGCGTCGAAACTTCCGCTTTCTCCGGGCGTTTACCTTATGAAGAACAAAACCGGCGACATTATCTATGTCGGAAAGGCGAAGCACCTTAAAAATCGCGTGTCGTCCTATTTCGTCAATACGGACGCGCACACGGTTAAAACCGCGAAATTAGTCGATAAAATCAAAGAATTCGATTTTATCGTAACGCTTACGGAGCTGGACGCTCTGGTGCTGGAATCAAGCCTCATAAAACAGCACCGCCCCAAGTACAACATACTTTTGAAGGACGCGCGTGGTTATAACTATGTTAAAATTTCGGGGGGGGTGTCGGGGAAATATCCCCGTTTGACTTACACCCACAGCACCGACGACAAAAACGCCGAGTACATCGGACCTTACGCCAACGGATTCACCGTAAAGCAATCGGTGGCGGACGCCAACAGGATTTTCATGTTGCCGTCCTGTACAAAAAAATTTCCGGAGGAATTCAATAAATCCAGACCCTGCCTGAATTATCAGATTAAACGGTGTATGGGGGTGTGCCTCGGCGGTATTTCCGAAGAGGAGTACAAAAGCAGGGTTAAGTCGGCGATTAACTATATCAAAACAGGCAGCAAGGAAAGTGTGAAACGGCTTACCGCCGAAATGACGGCAGCCGCCGAAAGCCTTGATTTTGAAAAAGCGGCGCGTCTGCGCGACCAGATTAACGCGATAAAGCGGGTGGACTCGGTTCAAAGCGTGCAATCCTCGAAAACCTCCGATTATGACGTTATCGCCGTTGCCCGCGTCGCCGGTTTCGCGGCGGCGACGGTGATAAAATACCGTAACGGCAGACTGACGGACAAGGAGAGTTTTTATCTCGGCGACGAATACGACGAGGCGCAAATGCGGGAGGAGTTTTTGCTGGAATATTACTCGGACGGCGGCATTCCGCCCGAAATATACCTTGACGGCGAAACAGACAACAAGGATTTAATAGGGGAATATTTATCGGGGAAGTCGGGGCGCAAGCTGAGCGTCATCGTCCCCAAACGCGGGGAAGGAGCGGCGCAGGTCGCGTTGACGAAGAGCAACGCTTTGGAATATCTGACGCTTAAAACAGGGCGTGCCGCGAAGAAAGCCGCCGTTCTCGAGGAACTGGCAAAGCTGCTCGGTTTGCCGAAAATCCCCGAATACATCGAATGTTACGATATTTCCAATATCGGTGAAAGCGTGAAGGCGGGCGGCATGGTTGTTTATCGCGGCGGAGAGCCTTACAAAAGGGGATACCGTAAATTCACGATAAAAAACGTGAGCGGGCTTGACGATTATGCCTGTATGCGGGAGGTTGTCGGTCGTCGGTTTAAGCGTTACGCGGACGGAGATAAGGGGTTTTCGACGCTTCCGGATTTGATTTTGCTTGACGGGGGAACGGGTCACGTTTCGGCGGTGAGCGGTGTTTTGAGGGAATTAAAGCTCGAAATCAGCCTGTTCGGGTTGGTAAAGGATTCAAAGCACAAAACCCGCGCCATAGCTTCGGCAGGCGGTGAAATACGGATTAACGCCAACAGGAGCGTGTTTTCCCTTCTGACAAAGATTCAAGAGGAAACGCACCGTTTTTCGGTCGGGTTCACACGGGGGCAGCATAAAAAGCAGTCTATGGCGCTTACGCTGACATACGTTCCGGGTATAGGTGAAGCCAAGGCGGAAGCGTTGCTGAAACGGTTCAAGACCAAAGCCGCCCTGAAAGCCGCCACGCCCGACGAACTGCGCGAAACCGCGAAAATCAGCGAGGCAAAAGCGCGGGAATTGCGTGATTTTGTGACGGAACATCTGTGAGCGTCAAAGATTTTACGGCTGCGTCGGTATGACGAAAATTTCAGTGAAAAATATGTGAAGCCATGCGTATAATTACCGGAACCGCCAAAGGCAAGCGCCTTAAATCCCCGAAAGGTTTGAACACGCGCCCCACCGCCGATATTTTGAAAGAGGTCATGTTCAGCGCGATTCAGTTTGACGTCGAGAACGCGGTGGTGTTGGATTTGTTCGCCGGTTCGGGACAGCTTGGCATGGAAGCGCTGAGCAGGGGCGCGAAAAAAGCGTATTTCACGGATTTATCGCGGGAGGCGGTCGCCGTTATCCGCGAAAATCTGCGGGTTGTCGGTTTTTCGGACAGGGCCGCGGTTGCGCGTTTGCCCGCCGAAGCGTTCTTGCGAACCGTTAAGGAGACGTTTGGGATAGCGTTCCTCGACCCTCCGTATGAAAAAGACATTATCCGAAAAATTCTGTCGCCGCTAATTTTGAAAATGAGCGAAAACGGCGTTATCGTCTGCGAACACGAGAAAAACTTGAAACTGCCCGAAAGGGAAGGCGGTTTCAAAATTGACAGGGTTTACGGTCACGGGTTCAAAAGCGTCACGATTTATCGCCCCGAGTTTAGGAGGTCGCCCGAAAATGAAAACTGCCATTTATCCGGGGAGCTTTGACCCCGTGACCTTCGGGCATATTGACATCATAAGGAGGGCGGTGAAACTGTTCGATAAAGTAATCGTGGTAGTTTCCGTCAATCCGACGAAGCCCGCCGATTTTTCCATTGAGGAGCGGTTGGATTTCCTGAAAAGGTGTACGAAAAAAATCAAGAATATTGAAATTGACAGCAATTCGGGTCTGTTTATAGATTATTTCAAAAAGAAGAACGCCGACGTTATAGTGAAAGGGATTCGCGCTATGTCGGACTTTGAGTATGAGTTTCAAATGGCTTTAATCAACAAAGACCTCTATCACCCGGCTGAAACGGTATTTTTATCGGCGGACGCGGCGAGTATGTTCCTTTCGTCAAGCGCGGTAAAGCAAATCGCCATGTTCGGCGGCGATATAAGCGCGTTCGTGCCGGAGTGTATTCTCAAAGATATTTTAGAAAGGATGAAAATAAAATGAGTATTGAGGAAATTTTGGAGATGATGGACGAAACGTTGGATAAGGCTGTCGCCGTGCCTTTTTCAGGGAAAAAAAGCCTTATCGACGTTGAGAAAATGCACGAGTTGGTCTATGAAATCCGCTCAAATATGCCTAAGGAAATCGAACAGGCGAGGAATTTGGTCAGCGAGCGTAAGATTATTATAAACGAGGCGAGAAGCGAAGCGGACGCGATTATAAAAAAAGCGGAGGAACGGGCAAAAGCCCTTGTTTCACATCAGGAAATCACCCGTCTCGCGCAAACGCGCGCCGAGGAAATTATGATAAACGCCCAGCAAAAATCGAAAGAACTTCGGCACACCACAAACGATTATGTCGATAATATGCTGAGCAAGGCGGAGGAACTGCATTCACGGAATTTGACCGAGATAAAAAAGGCGCGGCTCGCCTTAAAAAGCACCGGAAAGTGAGCAATCCGCGCGTCGGAAGAGATTTTCGGAGGTCGCCTTATGTCGAAGGAAAAAATAAAAGAGCTTATTTCTGAAATGACGCCGGAAGAAAAGGCGGGATTGCTGTCGGGCTTCGACTGCTGGACGACGAAATCAATCGAAAGGCTTAATATTCCCGCGATTGCCATGTCCGACGGACCTCACGGACTTCGCAAGCAAAAGAGAAACGAACTCGGCACAGACAGAAGCTATCCGTCGACCTGTTTTCCGACAGCCTGTCTTTTGGCGTGTTCGTGGGACGGGGAATTAGCCGAAAAACAGGGCGCGGCAATAGGCAAAGAAGCGCGCGCGTTCGGGTTGGGATGCGTTCTCGGTCCCGGCGCGAACATAAAGCGCGGTCCGTTATGCGGGAGGAATTTTGAGTATTTTTCAGAAGAACCGCTTTTATCGGGAAGAATGGCGGCGGGGGTAATCAACGGTTTGCAGAGCCTCGGAATTTCCGCCTGCCTGAAGCATTTCGCCGTCAATAATCAAGAGGATTTTCGTTTTTGGGTTGACGCGTGGGTAGACGACCGCGCCCTGCGTGAAATCTATCTGGCGAGTTTCGAGTATGCGCTGGCGTATTCAAAGCCCAAGGCCGTGATGTGTTCTTACAACAAGCTGAACGGCGTTTACGCCTCCGAGAACAGATGGCTTTTAACCGATATTCTGCGCGGCGAGTGGGGTTACGACGGAATTGTAATGTCGGATTGGGGCGCGGTAAACAACCGCGCTCAAGGTGTTTGGGCGGGTTTGGATTTGGAAATGCCGGGTTCTTACGGGGTCAATGACGCGCAAATAGTCAAGGCCGCGAAGGGTGAGGAAACCTATTTCGCCCCTACCGTTCCCGATTTTTCGGGGAGCCTCGCCGAAACGGAAATCGACGCTTGCGTCGAACGTATGCTTGAATTTATTTTCGACTTGGAGCATACCGTCGAACCTGTTCCCTGCGATTTTGCCCCGCATCACGGGCTTGCGAGGGAAATTGCCGCCGAATGTATGGTTCTACTCGAAAATGACGGCGTTTTGCCTTTGAGAAAAGGCATGAATGTCGCCGTTATAGGCGAAATGGCAGTCAAGCCGCGTATTCAAGGAGGGGGGAGCTCGCGCGTTGTCCCTCGCGAAACGGACAATCCGCTTGACGAAATCGCGGAATACGCCGCCGTGACTTACGCGCGGGGGTATTCCCTCGACGAACCCGACGATGTTTCGTTCATAGCCGAAGCGGTAAAAGCCGCCGTCGGGAAGGACGCGGTCATAGTCATCGCGGGGCTGCCCGACGGGTGCGAGTCCGAGGGCTATGACAGAAAGCATTTGGGTATTCCTTACGCGCAGGCGAAGTTAATAGACGAAATCATCGGCGTTAATCCCAATACCGCCGTCGTCGTCTGCGCTGGCGCACCCGTGAATATGACGTTCGCGAAAGCGTTCGACGGCAGCGGGGGAAACCGCGCCGCCGCCGTTCTTATGGCGTATTTGGGCGGCGAGGCGGCGGGCGGCGCGATTGCCGATTTGCTGTTCGGGGTGAAAAATCCCTGCGGCAAATTAGCCGAAACCTTTCCCATGCATTTGTCGGATACCCCGTGTTATCTGAACTTTCCCGGCGACGGGAAAAAAGTGTGTTACGGCGAGGGGATATTCGTCGGTTATCGCTGGTATGACGAAACGGGAATCGCGCCGCTTTTCCCGTTTGGACACGGGCTGTCCTACACCGAGTTTGAATACTCGGATTTAACCGTTTCGGTAAAGGACGGCGGGTTTGACGTTTCGGTAAAGGTCGCCAATACGGGGCGTTACGACGGCAAGGAAGTTATTCAGGTTTACGTGACCGAAAACGAGGTTCGACAGGGTTTTTGCGGCAAAGAGCTGAAAGCCTTTAAAAAAATCGCGCTGAAAAAAGGGGAAAGCCAAATCGTAACGTTGGAGCTTGACCGTCGCGCTTTCGCTCACTGGGACGACGACACTGACAGTTTTAATGTCGCGGGCGGCGAGTACATTGTTCAAACGGGCGGGTTAAGCGAAATTATCAGCGTTGAGGGCGATAAGCCCGTCCCGAAGGTGACGATGTATTCCGATGTCGGCAGCCTGTTCGGCAACCCGAACGCGAAGGAGTTTCTCAGGGAAGTCGCGGCGCATTTCGGAACGGAAACCCCCGACGCCCCCGCCGAAGCGGACTGTTCCGACTTTCGCTGGTATATGCTCAGGAATCTTGTCACCATGGGAGGGATAAAGTGGACGTTCGGGGAATTGCAGGAAAAGATTGATAAAATAAACGGCAACCTCCGAAAACCTTTTTCAGACGGTTTTCAAAAAAAATTTTGTCGGACAAGGAAAATCGACGAGTAAGGCTTTGTGCCTTGCGAGGAGAGATGACGCGGTTCGGCGGAATTTTTTGCCGAAAAGCGGCGAAAAGGGGTTTTCGGAGGTTGCCGAATGGACTTGGTAATTCTTGACTTTGTGAGAGAGCATTTCCAAAGCGGCGCGGCGGACGCGGCGGCGCGAGTGGTTTCGTTCCTCGGCGGCGCGGTGATTTGGCTCATAATCGCGGGGGTGCTTTGTTTTTTCAAAGATTACAGGGTTTGGGGAATAGCGTTGGCTTCGGCGGTGCTGCTGAGCGCGATGCTGTCGGAATTTGCGCTCAAACCGTTCATAATGCGGGAACGGCCGTTTATAACGCACGGCTTTCCTCTTATCGTCAAAGCGCCTTACGGCTCGTCGTTTCCGTCGTCGCACACGGCGCAGTCTTTTGCCGGGGCGGTGACGCTGTTCGGCGCGAGGCGATTATGGGGGGGCTATGCCGTTATTTTTGCGGCAGGCGTGGGACTTTCGAGAATATACCTCATGGTTCATTATCCGAGCGATGTGCTGGCGGGCGCCGTTTTGGGGGCGGCAGTCGGAATCGCCGCCGTCTTCGCGGTCAAACGCGGCGTAAAGTTATGAGGCGAACCCCGAAACGGCGAAAAGGGTTTTCGGAGGTCGCCGAGCGCGGTTTTGTTGACAATTACGAAATAATATGCTATATTCATACATAGCCTGAAACGACGGGGATTTTCGGAGGTTGTCCATGAAAGACGCAAACAAGCATTTCGGCGACAGGAAATACGTCAAGTTTTTTTTGCTTGCCGTGTGTATTTTGCTGGCGTATAAGATTTTATTCGGTTTTGATTCGGTTTTGGGCTGGGTCAACCAGATTTTGAGAATAGTGTCGCCGTTTATCGTCGGGTTTGTTATCGCGTATTGCATAAATATCCCCTGTGTTCAGCTTGAAAACAGGCTGAAAAAGTTGAAGGCGGCTTTTTGGAAAAAATACGCCCGTTTAATAAGCATTGTCGTGTGTTATATTCTGTTGATTTTGTTCATCGTTTTCGGGTTGAGCAGGCTTATCCCCATGATTTATGACAGCGTCAATCAGCTTGTAAACCAGTTGCCCGCGTATATAGAGGATTCGCTGGTTTATGTCAGGAACGTTTCCTATGCGGAAACCCTCGGACTTACCGAAACGATTGACGATTTATTGATGAAAAAACCTTGGAACGATCTAAAAAGTTTGTTGCCTTCCCTGCTTCCTTTTCCGAGCGACGCCTCGATATCCGACGGAGTTCAGCTTTTGATGAGCATCTTCTCGGGGCTTTTCAGGGTAATACTGACCGTTGTGTCGTCAATCTATTTTATTGTCGAGTATAACAGTATCAAAGAGTACATTAAACGCGTTATTCGGTCGTTTTCGACCCTGGAAAAGCGGAGAGCGGCTTTGAAATACACCAACCTGATTGATACGAGTTTCAGAAAATTTTTAAGCTGCCAGTTTTTGGACTCGCTTATCCTCGGAACCATCACGACGTTTGAGTTTTTGATTTTAGGCTCGCCTTACGCTCTCGTTTTGGGAATGATGCTCGGCGTGGCGAACATAATCCCCTATTTCGGTTCCATAGTGGGTTCGATGGTGGCCATCGTTATTATGGGATTTACGGAGGGCAGCTTTCAAATCGCGGTTATAACGGCGGTCGTTCTTTTGATAACCCAGCAATTCGACGGAAATTTTATCAATCCGAAGATTATGGGAACGTCTTTTTCCGTAAGCCCGGTTCTTATCATCATAGGCATTACGGTGGGCGGAGCGGTCGGCAGAGCGATAGGCGGGGGTCCCGCCGGGCTGATTACCGGCATGATTTTCGCGGTTCCCGTGGTGAACGTAATGAAAACTGTTTTTGAGGAATATATGCAATCGAAGATGACGGTCAAGGATTATTCCGAAACCGACGAAGCCGACGCTCCTGCCGTGGCGGATTAGAAAGGTGGATTATGTTCAGCAATTTTTTTGCCGCGCTTTCGGAAGACAGCCCGTTCGTTGGGGCGGGTCTTGTCGAAATGACGCCGCAAAGGGGGATAATGGTTTTCCTTTCCCTGTTGCTCGCGTGGCTGGCGATTAAGAAAAAGTACGAACCTTTACTGCTTTTGCC
>JAIRWE010000075.1 GCA_031253365.1 Oscillospiraceae bacterium
GTTCACGCCCGCGAATTTTGTTTCAATCTGCGAACGGCGGCGTCTGTTCCCAACCGCGGATTTGTAAGGGGAATGAACTCGCTTTTGCCCTCGGACATGGTAATCGTTTCCTGTGAGGATGCCGACGCGGGTTTTCACGCGCGGTATTCGGCAAAAGGCAAGGAGTACGTTTATCTTATCAGCAACGGCGAACGCCGTGACGTTTTCGCGGCTGAAACCGCGTTTTTCTATCCCCGCGCGCTGGACGCGGAAAGGTTGAACCTTGCCGCCGGGCTGTTTGTCGGGGAACACGATTTTTCCGCATACTGCAAGGCGCAATCGCTTGAAACAATCCGGCTGAAAAAGCGCGGCGCCGTTCGTGAAATATTCGATTTTACGGTAACGCGCGACGGTTGCCGCGTCGAGATGAAGGTAAGCGGGAACGGCTTTTTGCACAATATGGTCAGAATAATGGCGGGAACGCTCATTTATATAAACGAAGGGAAACTCACGGAAAATGATGTCGTCGCGTCATTCAATCATCCTAACAGATGCGATACGGGTATCACGCTGCCTCCCCACGGACTGTATCTGAACAGGGTATTTTATTAAAAAGGGAACTGAAAAATGGGCAAATCCAATGATATTACAGCTTATCGCCGCAAAAAAAAGCGAGAAGGCTTTTTGCTCAGGCTGCTCCCCGCGGGTATAGTCGCGGTGGGTATCGCGTTGATAATAATCAACGCGGAAACGGTGTTCGCCCCGCTTGAGGGGATAGCGAAAAACTTTTTTGAACGAAAGCCGAGCGGTGAAGCGGGTTTCCCCGTGAATCTGCCCGGCAGCGCGGGTTATTATTTCAACGGATATGACGGCGGATTCATGCTGCTTACCGATACCTATGTCTATATGTACGCGGAGAACGGCGCGCGGAATAACGCCTTGCAGCACGGTTACGCCAATCCGCGCGCCTGCGTCGGCGATAAGCGGATTCTCATTTATGACAGGAACGGGCGGCAGTTTTCGCTTTACGGGAAAAACGGGCGCGTTTACGAGAACGGCGGCGACGACAGAATAGTTTACGCCGAATTGGGGGAATCAAATTGTGCCGCCGTCGTTTTCAGAGGAACCGTGTACGCGAGCGTGCTTGAGGTTTACGACGGGAAAGGCAGATGGAAGTACCGCAGGCGTTTTGTCCACGAACACGTAATGCGGGTCGCGTTCACCGGGGGGGACAAGGAGCTGATTGTCGCGTCAATCGGTTTCGATTCGGGGGATAACACCGCTTGTGTCCGCAAATTTGACACAAGCAGCGAGAACGAGGACGGAATCTGGAAAACAGTCCTTCCTCCCAACGAGCTCCCCTTCGCGATTTACTGCGGCGCGGAAAACATATTTGTGCTGTGCGACACCGCGATTTTTACCCTTGACGCGAAAAGCGGCGCGATAAAGAGCGATTACGTTTACGACGGAACGCTTACGGATTATTCGTTTACGGACAAAAATGCGGCTTTGCTTGTCAGCGATTATTCGGCGGGCGCAAAACGGCTTATCGTCCTCGACGGGAACGGCGGCTTCTTGTCGCTGAAAGACGTCGGGAACAACTCGGCTCAAGTCGAGATATACGACAGAGCGGGGAGCGAAATGATTTATGTCCTGGAAAGCGACCGCATCTTCGAGTATGACAAAGCCCTGAATCTTATGTCGGAGTATAATTTCGGGGACGAATACTCAAAATTCATCAAAGCAAAAGAAAATTTTTATCTCTTGGGTTACGATACGGTGGAAATGCGGGCGCTATCGGAAAATGAGTGATACTTTTCGGAGGTTGCCTTTCTAATGATATACTTTTACTTAGTGCTGTTTGTCGTTTCCGCCTCGGCTTTTGCCGCCGACATGATTTTGCGGTACATGGAAAAAATAAAAAACTTTTCCATGGAAAAGCGGCTCTTCAAAATCAAAGGCGCCGATATTCCCGCGGAAAAGCTGCTGCCCGAAAACCTCACGATGCTTTTTGTGTTCTGCGTCGTTATGTCGGCGACGGGCATACTGTACGAGGCGCTGAACATGAAATGGTACCTTTCCCTCCCCTGTTCGGCGGCGGGAGGTTCGTTTGTCTGTTTTATATTTCAGTATTTCGTCGAAAACGCGCTTAAAACCATTCGCGGCGACAACCTCCCGAAAGGGGATAACGCCGCCGGATTGGACGGCTATTGCGTCGAGGAAATAGAACCCGGCGGCTGGGGGAAAGTACGCCTCTTTCACAAAGAACGCGAGTACGAGGTGAACGCCGCTTCCGACGGGGAAAAAAGCGTTTCACTCGGAGAAAAGGTGGTGTCGGTTTATGAGAGCGGCGGATTTTATTTTGTAATGAGAACGAACGAAATCTACGGGGACGCCGAAGAATAGCTAATAGACCTCTTGCGAAACTAAATTGTGGTGGATTTTTGTGTGGATTTTTCGTCAGACAAGGCAATTTTGACGATAATATCCGCGATATTTGAGGAAAAATTAACGCAGTATGACGGA